>JABMPG010000613.1 GCA_013203855.1 bacterium | reverse complement strand
CGCCGCCACGGCCTGATCCGTATGTTCCTCCCGCAGAACGCTCAAGAGATAGTCGAACGCCGCGTCGTTACGAATAAGACCGATCGGCAACAATAGATCCGCGCGCTCCTGAGAGAGAATTGTTTCCTCGCGTTTTTCTCGCAGTATTTCGAACACGCCCGGAGCGCGCGACCCGCCGAGGGCCAGCGCCGCCGCTTCCACCACCGCCGAATCGTCCGCGCCCAGAAATCGGGCTACGAATTCGAGCGACTCCCGCGCCTCCAACTGCATCAGCCCCGTCAGACAGGCGAAGAGAATATTGGGATCCGACTCGCCCCGGAGGACGTGCAGACGTAGCAGAAGCTCGCTCTGGATCCGCGGCCAGTTCGATAGAATATGAACGGCTACCCGCCGGGCCTGCAATTCGGGATCGGCGAGCATCTGGCAGAGATCATAGCCGAGGTCCGGATGCTGGAGCCGCGCCAAGCTCTGGGCGCACAGGCCCCGCAACTCGTCCGCCGTGTCCGTCCGCCCGCCGAAAACCGGCTCCATCTGCACGTGGCGGACCCCTTTGAGAAAGACTGCGGGGTCGGTCCATTTGAGCGCTTCGAGGGCTTGGATGATCGCGTTCTTGGCCAGGCACTGCCTGTCGCGCTGGAGGGGATTCTCCATGAAACGGTCGAACGCGGCGGCGAGATCCGGACCGAGATCGGTCAGCCCGGCGTCGGCGATCAGCCCGGCGGCCGCGGCGGCGAGAATGTTCTGCTTGCCCTCGAGCGCCTTGCACAGATCCTGGATCGCCGCCCGACCCGGCAACGACTCCCGCAATCCCTCGATCATCGCTAGCTTCTCCTCAAGTTTGTCCCGAGCCATTGCACGCCTCCTTACTTTCGGATTGCAGTTTACAGTTTGCCGCTCTCAGTTCAAAGTTGAAGTTTGGGGTTTGGCGGTTGAGCGCAAGCCGGATCGGACATTTTCTGTTGCAAATTGCGTTGAGGGATGGTTGAATCCTGCGTTCAGTGGGGCACGGCACGCGCGGTCGCGGCCCCTTGTCTGTGTCTAACTCACGTTTTGTAAACGTTTGAGGAAAAGGCCGAGGCCCCGGAAGACCGGGCCTGATTTGACACAACACCTACGCGCGGAGGAGTTTCGTTGTGCCTTCACTGTTGATCATGGGCTCCCAATGGGGAGACGAAGGAAAAGGTAAGATCGTCGACATCATCTCGCAGCAGGCCGATGTGGTCGCCCGCTATCAGGGCGGCAGCAATGCCGGTCATACTGTCGTAAACGACGGCAAGCAGTACATTTTGCACTTGGTGCCTTCTGGCATCCTGCACCCGAATTGCGAATGCGTCATCGGAAACGGCGTCGTAGTCGATCCGGACGGGCTGACGAAGGAGATCGCCGACCTGGAAGCATTGGGCTTTGATGTGCGCCATAGGCTTTTTTTGTCCGATTGCGCCCACCTCGTGCTTCCCTATCACAAGCTTCTGGACGCGGCGCAGGAACAGCTCCGCGGCAAGGGGAAGATCGGGACTACGGGCCGGGGCATCGGCTGCGCCTACGGCGACCGGGCCACCCGGATCGGCCTGCGGGTGGGCGATCTGCGACGCGAGAAGATCGTGCGAGAGAAGATCGCCCGCATAGCCGAATTCTATGAGCCTCTCTTCGAGAAAGTCTATGAGATGGAGGTTCCTAACTCGACCGAAGTGGCCGAGTGGCTTCTGGAGGCGGCGGAGATCCTTTCCCCGTTGCAGATAGACTGCGCGGCCTTCGTCAACGAGCGCCTGGACCGGGGCGAGAACGTTCTCATCGAGGGCGCTCAGGGCATCCTGCTGGACATCGACCACGGCACCTATCCGTTTGTCACTTCGTCCAATCCTTCCCCCGGCGGCGCCTGCACGGGCCTTGGGGTGGGACCGCACCGGATCGGGCGGATCGCCGGTGTGGCCAAGGCTTACACCACGCGTGTGGGCGAAGGCCCCATGCCTTCGGAGTTCGAGCCGGAATTTGCCGAGCGCATCCGCAGAGAAGGCGGCGAGTACGGCGCCACCACGGGCCGTCCGCGCCGGTGCGGCTGGTTCGACGCGCCCGCCGTGCGCCGCTCGATGCTCGTCTCGAACCTGGACGAGATCATGCTGACCAAGCTCGACGTGCTCGATCCTCTCGATACCATCAAAATCGCGACCCACTATCGGATGGAGGGGAAGGAAGTGTCGGTTTTCCCCTATAATCTGGCCGTGGAAGACGAGGTGGAGGCGATCTACGAGGAACTGCCGGGTTGGAAGACCCCGACAAGCGGCTGTCGCCGTTACGAGGATCTGCCGGAGAACGCCCAGCGTTATGTCGAGCGAATCGAGCAGATTCTGGACGTGCCGATCTCGGTCGTGTCAGTCAGCGCGGAGCGCAACGGCACGATTATTCGCCGGCCGGACTTTTTTTCCGCGTCTTGACATCCTCCCTGGCAAGCCGATAGAATCTGGACGGTAGGTAGTGGTTCCTTTTTTGCGAATCGACGACTGCCGGAAGGGGTCAGGCATAGTCCCGCAGGCTGTCGGATCGGGGAGCGGTGATGGAGCTGGCGCGTCAGATCCTGGGACTATTCGAAGGCCTCTTCAGCCGGTCCGGCCAGATCTTGCACCTGCTCTTCCAGACCGTGCGGGAAATTCCGTCTGTTTTCCGTCGTTTGAACGCAACCTTCCGGCTGATGGCGCAGTTCGGGCTCTATACTCTGCCCCTGGCGGCCTTCATTGGTTTCTTCGTCGGTATGGTGACGGCTCTTCAGACGGGCGTGGAATTGAAGTCCTTGGGCTTGACCGAACTGGTCGGATCGATCGTGGGCCTCTCTTTGGTCCGCGAGATGGGGCCGGTCATCACCGCGTTCATCATCTGCGGCCGGGTCGGCGCGGCCATGACGGCCGAACTGGGCACGATGGTGGTCACCGAGGAGATCGACGTGCTCCGTTCCATGGGAATCAGTCCCGTGCGCTACCTGATCGTGCCGCGTTTCGTCGCCGCGATGACCATGGTGCCGATCCTCACGGTCTACGCCATCCTCATCGGCATCTGGGGCGGAGCGCTGGTTTCGACCAGTTATCTTGGCATTTCCCAATCTATTTTCTACAAACGCATGTTTGAGACCATGGCCCTCGAAGACGTGGTGGTCGGGGTGAGCAAGACCTTTGTGTTCGCCGCCATCATTTCGCTGGTGTGCTGCCAGTTCGGGCTCACGTCCAGCCGCGACGCCGAAAGCGTGGGACGCTCCACGATGAATGCCGTGGTCGTGTCTCTCACGTCGATCCTCATCGCCGACTTCTTCATGACTCGGTTCTTCGGATAGGCCCATGGAAATTCAGGTTCGAGATCTCTTCAAATCCTTCGGAGGCAACGAGGTTCTCCGGGGCCTGAGCCTGGACATCCCGGCGGGCAAGATCGTGG
>JABMPG010000612.1 GCA_013203855.1 bacterium | reverse complement strand
GGCGAAAAGGGCGATCTGTTTGGGGGGTAGGTGGGTGAAGGCGAGGAGTTCCTGGGCGGCTTTCATGCGGCGTTCGCGGAGCCAAGCGGCGGGGGTGTGGCCGGTGGTGTGGCGAAAGAGGCGGGCGAAGTGATACTTGGAGAGTCCGGCCTGGCGTGCGAGGTCTTCGAGCCGCAGATCGGGATCCCCGTAGCGGTTGTCGATGAACCGCGTGACACGCAGGATAGGCGCGGGGTAGTCGGGTTCGCGCAGCAGGGCTGTCTCGCAGAGGGCCATCAGAAACCGATAGAGCAGGCCAGCCGCCCGAAAGACGGTGGGTTTCTCTTCGGCGACGGCCTCGCGGTACATCTGGGCCAGAAGTTGGACTCCTTCCGAATCGGGGCGGAGGTTGAATACTGGGCCGTGGTGTTCAAGGATTTCTTCGGCGATTGAGAGGGCTGTCTCTCCCCGGAATGCGACGTAGAGCCGCTCCCATCGAGCGCCGTCGGGCAGCCAGTGGGCGGTGTCGGAGGGGATTCGGAAAAGGAAGCCTTGGCCGGCTTCGATGCGGTGTTCGCGGGCACCGTGGCGGAACCCGCCCCAGCCGTCGAGGGCGTATTGGAAGTAGCACACGGGCGGTCCGGGGAATTCGCGGCGAGTCGAGTTGTCGAGAAAGAAGCGTCCGGAGGACTCGTCGTCGCGAGAATATCCGACGAAGAGGGGCCGGACATGGCCAAAGGACGGATAGCTTCCCCCGCAGGCGGGCGTAAGGCGATCCGTGGGCAGTTTTCGGATCTCCGACAGCAATATTTCACAATCTTTCCGCAAGATGTTCTCCTTGAGTTTTGTGTGCGATGTCGGATGATAGGTTCGGGTGTCGCGGTTTATTCGCGTGTTTTCATTTTCCCCGTAATGGCGCCTCGGCGCAAGATCTTTGGACCATGAAAGGGGTCAACATGAAGCGGAGAGATTTTCTGAGCGTGGTGGGCATTGGCACGGGGGCGCTGCTGGCGGGTTGCGGGTCCCAAATGTACGGGCGCATGAGCGCGGCATGGAATCCGGGGCGGAAGACGAACGTGCTTTATATCCTGATCGACGATCTGGGCTGGAAGGATGTTTCGTACAACGGGCATCCTCTGATCGAGACGCCGAATATCGACGCGCTGAGCCGGCAGGGGGTCACGTTCACGGACGCTTACGCAGCGGCTCCGCTTTGCACGCCGACCCGGGCGGCAGGGCTCACGAGCAAAGCTCCGGCACGGCTGTGGCTGACCAAGGCGCTGATCTCGCGGGATTATCCCCTTCCGGCCGGCCCGGTCGATCCGCGGTTCTTGGAGGGAGGGCCTTTCGTCGACAAGGCCCGCGTTCGCTGGCCGCAGCCCAAGAGCGGGCTGGATGCGGACGAGAAGACGGTCGCCCAGTTTCTCAAGGAGAAGGGCTACACGACCGGGATTATGGGCAAGTGGCACCTGGGCCGGCCCGATGTCTTGCCCGAGAAGTTCGGCTTCGACGTGAACGTTGGCGGAGGCCACTGGCCCTCGCCGCCGCTGCCGGGGCGTTACTTCGCTCCCTATGGCGGGCAGCCCGGCTTGGAGGAGGCCCCCGAGGGCGAGTACCTGACGGATCGTCTCACCGACGAAGCCATCGGTTTCATGGAAACGAATCAGGCCAACCCCTTCTTCCTTTATCTGTCCCACTATGATGTTCACGGCATCTGGCAGGCGCCGCCGGACCTGGTGGAATACTATCGCGGGAAAGCGGAGCGGCTGGGCGTGGCCCTGAGCGCCCACTATGCGGCGAAGGTGCACGCGGTGGATCGCAGCGTGGGGCGGGTGCTGGAGGCGCTGGACCGGCTCGGACTGGCCGGGAACACGCTGGTGATTTTCCATTCGGACAACGGGCCGGTGCTGGAGATCACGGAATCGAATGCCAAGGGCTCGGGTTTTGCCAAAGACGAACCGCGGCAGCTCACGACGGCCGATCCGCTCAAGGGGCACAAGGGCGACGTCTACGAGGGCGGTATTCGCGTCCCCACCATCATCCACTGGCCGGGGGTCACGAAGCCGGGGTCGGTTTCGCACGAGCCAGTCGTGACCATGGATTTCATGCCGACGATTCTGGAGGCGGTGGGGTGCGATCCGTATCCAGTGGAGAACATGGACGGGGTGAGCCTGGTCTCCCTGCTGCGCGAGGGGCTGCCTCTGAAAAAACGCGCCCTCTACGGGCATTTCCCCCACCTCACGCCCATGGCGGCGGTGCGCGATGGGCAGTGGAAGCTGGTGCATACGTTTTTCGTGGGGGATGAACTCTACGACTTGGAGAACGACATCGGGGAGACGAAGAATCTGTCCGGTGAAATGCCGGAGAAAACAGAAGAGCTTCGGGCGAAACTGGAGGCATGGCTGAAAGAAGTGAACGCCCAGATGCCGACGTTGAACCCGAGGGTGCTGGGGAAGAAAGAAGCCAAGGGTTAGAACGAGTCAGAGGTGGCATGGGCTTCCAGCCCATGGTTCTCGCAGACTCCATGGCGAAAATAGGTATGTCACCTCGCCCAACATTTCAGGTAGTCGAAAGGAAGGACTGTACTATGAAGAGATGTCTCATTCAAACTCTGGCGATGTGTGTCTTCGCCAGCCTGTTCCCGATCGCGTCATCCGCTCAGGAGGGCGCTCCCATGACTCCCCAGGCCCTGCTTATCGAAACCGAGGATTTTCAGTTCACGGGGAGTTGGCTTTTTGAGTCCGAAGTGAACGTGGGCCAGTTTGTTCGTGGCCATTTCCAGATGAATGAAAACACGACACCCACTCTGGAGGACGCTATGACTGCCGTCGAACTGCCCGCGAGCGGCATGTGGCATCTCTGGGCGCGGTCGAAGGATCTCCCCGGTGGCTCGGGTTTCGGGACCCGCCGGTTCCGGCTGCTGGTCGATGAGCGGCTCAGCGAGAAGGAAGGCGGCACCCATGGCGTGAACGGCTGGGCGTGGGACCGCCTCGGTTCGATGGATCTCACCGCCGGGGAACACATGCTCGCCTTGCGCATCGCCACCCATTTCGCCCGGGTCGATTGCGTTCTCCTGACCAGCGATCCGGCTCTGGACCCGAACAAGACGCCCATGGGCAAATTGCAGCAATCCAAGGTCCTCCCGAAGCCGGTGGCGGTCGAGGTGGAGGAAGCCTTCTTGCGACCGGAAGTCTCCTTGACTCCCGGACCTCACATATCGGCCAAACTGGCGAACGACAAGGTGCGGATCGACTTCGCCGCCCTATCGGAGAAATCGGGCAAGAAACAGATCGTGAAGTCGCTCGCGGTGAATCAGGACGGTCGCTGGGTCTCGGCGATGACCGAGACGGACCATCGTTCGGAAGCGCTCTTCTCGATCTATGCTCCCGAAACGGAGCTCTCTTTCTCCTTTAATCCCATCTGGGGCAAGTCGCCCCAATCCTTTACTGTGGAGGTCGGGGGGAAGTCCTACGAGGTAAAGCCTGCGACGAATCCCTTCTACGCGGGCGAGGCCACGGGCTGGGTACCGCGAGACGCGCGCCAGGTGAACGCCGGGACCGTCGAAGTGACCTATGAATCGAAGGATGGCAAGACGGCCAAGGGAACGTGGACCCTCGAGGCCGGCCGGGCCGACGTCGGCTTCTCCTTCGAGATGCCGATCGACCGGGACGGCTGCTACATGGTCGGCATGAGCGCCTTCAAGAGCGTCGCGCCCCAGGACGTCCATTTCCTGCTCCTGCCGCCCTGGTACCAGTACCGGTTTGTCCCCGGCAGCCCTATTCTGATGCTGAACACGAGCCAGTCCCACCCCCTGGCCCTCGTCGAACCCAAGCCGGCGACGCCCGACGCGGCCCCTGTGACCCTGGCCGTCGTGGGCGATCCGGCGGAGATGCCGTTCGAGTGGCCCAACGCGTATAACGCGACCTGCGGCTTCTCGGTGGTCAACGTTCAGGGCGAGCGGCAGCCCACCATCTTCGCGCCGGTCCTGGGCTTGGAGAATTCGAAAAAGAAGACGGGAGAAACGCTTGAAGTCTCCTGGAAACTTCTTTCCTGGCCCGGCCACTGGCAGGAGGCCCTCGAATACGTTTCAGGGGATATCATGAACGTGACCGATTACCGCAAGCCGGTCAACGTTTCGCTCACCGATGCGGCGCTGAACATGTTTGACCTCATGGCCGACGATTTCCATAGCGGCTGGGACAAAAATCTTAAGGGCTTCCTCGACATCGAGTCGCCCGTTCCCCTGGGCAAACACGCCGCGCCTCTGATGGTGATCTCGGCCGCCCTCCTCACGCGGGATGAGAAGTTCTTTATGGAACGATCATTGCCGACCGTCGAGTTCCTTCTCACGCGACGCAGCTGCCAGCTGCACCGTCAGAAGCAAGGTGGCGAGATCGTGGCCACGCCGTACATGTTCGGCGCGCCCGATTTCTATGGCACTAGCGTCTGGCTGGGCGTCCACGAATTGCTGGGCGGGCTCAACCCCTGGCTCGACGAGTTCATCCTTCCCGGCGGGAAGATCAGCCACCGAACGGTCTACAACACCGCTCCGGCGTGGTCCGAACTGCTGGCCCAGTATCGCTATCAGCCCAGCCCGGCGCTGTTCGACGAGATCGTCCGCCAGGCCGACGAGTTTCTCGAAAAGGAGGTTTTCGTCGAGGACCGCGTGCCCACCAGCGGCTTCGCCAACAAGGACTACTACCCCTACTGGTGGGACCTGACCGATCTCTACGACTTGACCGGCCACGAGCGTTACCTGAAAGGCGCCGAAGAGGGCGCTTTCCAGACGATCTCCGCCCTGTGGTCCCAGCCGCCCCTTCCGAAAAACCCGAATGAGCCCACGCTCATCCACAAGGGCGGCTCGGAGCGGACCTACTATATCGAGGACTGGAAATCGGACGAGCGGCACTATCGGCTTGGCCTGCCGCGCCAGGAGGGCGACACGCCCGAGAAGATGGTCGAGGCCTGGAAGGTATCGCCCGTCGGCATGGGAATCGAAGGGGTGACGACCTATTTCTACACGCCCGAATACTTTGGCAACGTGCCCATATCGAGTTGGGCGCCCCATCTGTTGCGGCTCTATCAGCGCACGGGCCGCGACATCTACAAGACCTACGCCCGCAACGGCGTCATCGGCCGGTTCGCCAACTATCCCGGCTACTATCTCTGCGGCTTCACGGACATGGTCCACGATCCGGAATATCCCTTGAAGGGGCCGGACATCACCACCATCTATCATCATCACATCCCGCCTCACACGGCCTTCACGGTCGACTATCTCTTCGCGCAGGCCGATCAGCGCTCCGGGGGCAAGGTCCGCTTCGCTCACGCCCGCCAGAAGGATTTCGTCTGGTTCTCGAACCGCATCTACGGCCTGATGCCGGGTGAGGTCTATGGCGAAACCGGGGCCGTGCCGTGGCTGAAGCGGGGGCTGGTCGATCCGGGCACGAAGGACGTGGACTGGATTGCGGCGCGGAGCAAGGACCGGTTCTTCGCGGTGCTGATGAGCCAGAGCGAGAAGCCCCTTCGCGTGTCGATCAAACTGGACGCTCAGGCTATCGGCCTCAAGAAGGACGAGCCCTATCGGATCTATGTCAACGATAGCCCCGAGGCGAAGACCTCCTCCGAGGCGACCGTCGAGATTCCGCCCATGGGGATAGTGACTCTTTCGATGCCAGCCGATGAGCGTGAGATCATGCCCGAAGTGCCGGTGTTGCGGGAGGGGCATTTCAAGCAGACCCTGGCCAACCCATGGGGCGACCTGCATGCCTTCCGCATTCGCACGCCTTTCGCGAAGGATAACTTCAACGTCTTCGTAAACGCGAAGACCGCCAAGGGGAGCCTGAAACTCACACTGAAGCAGGGGGACGAGGAGAGAACGATCGTCGACGAGACCTATCCCTTCGAGATCAGCGTGTATCCCTTGCCGGTAGATCAGGCACTGAAGGCGAAGGTGGAACTGACCGACGAATCAGGGACAGTGACGACGGTGGAGTTTGAGATGGGCAAGTAGAGGAAGTGCGGAATGTGGAACGCGGGGTGCGGGCTGGAGCTCAGCGCACTCCGCAGCATTCCCCCTGCGGGGGAGGACGGTTCCTGAAATACCCGTAGGCCTTTTGGCCACACGGCGCAACTGTTTCGGTTTTCCTGCTTTGCCCCATAGATTTTTGGCTTTGGGCATGTAACTTGTCCGTATGGCCAGAGAACTCTCCCCCAGAGACCTGCTGAATCTCACTCCCAAACAGGCTGCGGAAATATTCGCCCAAGGCGAGGAAACGGTCACTTGGGTCTTGCTGCAACTGGGTGCGCCCGCGAACGGATCTCCAAAAACAACCCGGGCCGGCAAGCATGTCTTCCAGTGGAATCAATCCGCGTTTTTCGAGGGCTGCTCAACCGGGGTCGACTGTGCCACAAACAGGTTTTCTGACATTTGCCAGAAAACCCCTCATGAGCACCCGTCTTTCAGGCATCCCAACGGGTTACCCTCCAAGTTCGAGACTGCGTTTTCGGAAATGCAGGTAGTTTTCGTACGAGACCTCTTCGGGCACGCCGTGGTCGCAGGTGGGAATATAGCCGCCGCGCTCGCGCATGACGGGAAGGATACGTTCGAGTTCTTTGTCGATGGCATCCTTACTCCGGGCCAGGATGCGTTTGTCGATCCCACCGAGGATCGCGAGGTCCGGATGTTGTCGGCCAATCTCGACCACGTCGCAGCCGGAGGCGACTTCGAAGGGGCTCATGATGTTCACGCCGATCTCGCGATAGACAGGGATAGAGGGGCGGCAGTCGCCGTCGGTGTCGATCTGGACGTAGAGGTGACGGCTCGGATCGATCTGACGCGATTTCAGGTTGGCGATGATCTGCTGATAGTAAGGCAGAAGAAACTCGCGCATCATGTCGGGGGAGATCAGGAGGCCGTGGTTGTAGCAGATGTCTTCGCCGAAGAAGATCTCGTCGATCGTGACGTGCTGCTGGTGGCGCGCGATGACAGCGTCGGCCAGTTCGAACCAGGTTTTCATGCAGTCGTGGACGAGGTCGGGCTGCTCGTAGAAGACATACATGACCTTTTCGGGACCCATGAGGCTGCGCAGGTACATGTATCCGCCGATGAGATTCTGCACGATGATCTTTCCCTGGGCGGCGGCCTCGCGAGCCTTTTCCATGCGCGCGTCTAGGTCGACGTAGCGCGAGGCGGTGGTCGGGTCTAACCTCCATTTGCATTCCTCTTCCCACGTCTTCCAGTCCTTGACCGGTTCGTCCTCATAGGTCGGCATAAAACCGCTGCGGCGGCCCTTGAAGTAGAGCACCTTGCGCCCGGCATGGTCCTGGACGAGTTCGTACTCGCCGCGGTCCTCGAGAACCTTCACTTCAAAATCGGGATGAAAGGCGGCTTCGCACCAGCCGAGCTGGCCGAGGCCGTGGTTGCCGGCCGCGTCATAATGAAAGAGTTCGGCCAGGGGCACGTCCTGGGGCATTCCTTGTTCTTTCCAGCGATCGAGGCAATAGAATCCGAACTCGCGCTGGAAGAGGGGCGCGCCGGGCTTGCGGACATAGGCGTCGCGCAGTTTGCGGGCGTTAGAGATCATCTTCTCTTCGGAGACCATGGCATGGACGCCGTCGAGGGGGCGTTCGGTGGGGTTGGACATGGGAGAGACCGCCTTTTCGGGGTTGCCTGATTCGTTCAGGCTGATGGAGCGAAGCCTAACCCGAAGCGATGGAAAAGGCCATAGACGAAACGGCATTTGGCATATACATTTCGGAGATTCGACGGACGCAGCCCCTTAGGTTTCAGTCCCCGCAAAGCCGTGAATTTCAAACTCTCCTTGCATCTGTTCTTCCGGCTACTATGATGGAAAAGATGATGTGCATTTTGCCCTCCGGAGGCATGCGAGATGGACTGGAGACTCTTTTTCAGCACCTTTGCTCTGATTTTTTTTGCCGAGCTGGGCGACAAAACCCAATTGGCAGCCATGGCCTCGGCGGCGGGAAACAAGTCGACCTGGTCGGTCTTCGCGGGGGCCTCTTCGGCGCTCGTTTTTTCGACCTTGGTGGCGGTCATGGTCGGGTCGGTATTGAACAAGCTGGCTCCGGATTATCTGATCAAGGCCGTGGCGGGCGGTCTCTTTCTCATCTTCGGGGCGCTGCTTATCTGGAGCGCGATGCGGGGACGGGAGGCGGCAGCGGAGGGGGCGGGTCAGCCCGGCCTGCTGAGTTGGGTGGTGCTCGAAGCGGCCAAACAGTTCGAGGCGGCCGCCGTGGACGACTATGTGAAACTGGCCGATTCGGTGGAGAATCCGGAGTTGAAGTCCCTCTTTCTGACTTTGGCCGAGGAAGAGCGGCGTCATCTCGACCAGATCCACACGATGGCCAAACGCCACGGCGGCGAACAGAAGCCGGGGGAAAAGCCCCGCGAGATTCCGCGTTTCCTCTGGGCCGGAGGCGAGCTGCTTGACCGAGAGATGGAAATCCTCGCCGGAGCGATCCAGCAGGAAAAGGCCAAGGTGGAGTTTTACGAGGGGCTCGGCCAGTCCGCTCCCTTGGCGGGAGTAAGGTCGGCCTTCCAGTCCCTCGCCGAGGAAGAGAAAGACCATGTGCGGCGTCTTCAGAATGCGGGCAGTGCGTGAAGGTTGGTCCCAGAAAGTGGAGCGGTCCTTTTCAATCGCGGTGGATTAGCGTTCATTGGCACTGCTATCCCCTAGAATCGTCGCGGTCCGCGGTAGTTTTGGGGGATCCTTTCGCGCAACACGGGCAATCACGAGGACGGAAACCGCTGAAAGAACAATCTCGCGCAAAGATCCGCTGGCCCTCCCGAATCTGCACGAGGGGAATCCATATCCGCCCCGTAGGGGCGCCCGGTGAGTAGCCGGGGGTTCCGCAGGTTGAAACCTACGGCTATCCCGGGGTTCCCCTACGGGGAAAGCCCTGCCGGCCCTGACCCTCAACCGAGGTGCGGGAAACCTTGGCGTCTTTCCGGGAGTCTCGATCCCTTCTATCGGATTCGGATCCGGTTGCGGCTACACTGCTATGGGTCCATTCGCGGTTCCAGCCGAAAAAGAAAGGCCCCTCTCGAAAGAGGGGCCGGTTGAGTCTTGGCTTATGGATTGAGTCGCCGGATCAGGTGCACGAAAACTCGCGAATCAGGCGAAGCGCCTCGCGATACGAGGACTTGGAACCGTCGCCCAATTGGCCGAACGTGTTGACCAAAATGGAGATTTCGTGAGTCTGAGGTTTGTAGAGAGCCCAGAGGTCCTCGTCTTTCAGAAGCCGCTTGAGCCCTTTGGGCGCGGCGCGGTCGGCCAGCACGTGCTTGCGGGCGTCTTCCGGCTCGGCTTCCTTGGGCACCTTTTTCGTGCGGCCATAGGCCTTCGCCGTTTCGCTCACGGCGGGGGTGTCGAGGGAGATGAAGCTCTGATACTTGCGGGGGAGCTTGGAGCGAACCCACATCAGGACGGCCGTCTGCTCATCGACTTCCATGTCCTTGGCCATCAGGAGCCAAAGATCCAGCGAGGGTTTCACGTAGCCCTTTTCAAACTTGAAAATGGCGGGCCCACTCACGTTGTACTTTCGCCCGAACTGGTCCTGGGTCAGCTCGAACTTCTGACGGCTTTTGCCAACCAGTGTACCGATTTCACTTTTCATGCTTTCCTCCAGTCTCTGCTGCGGGTGGTTTGGATTTATATACAACGGGGTGCCGGATCAGACGTTAGCAGGGCTTGAGAGGACCACGGATCACCACAGAACAGCAGGCCCCGAAATCGGCGGCCCTTGTGTGTCCTCTGCGGCGATTTCCTCGATCTTATTGTTCGCTCCGCTTAACCGCGACCTGCCCGGTTTCCCTTTACTCACCGATATAGAAGGGAGAGGCTTTCGCCCGCTTCCGTCCTGAAAGGCGACATGTACAGTCAACTTTCTATCCAAAATCCTAACAGAGTTTGTGCGCCGGGGAAAGCTTTATTTTAAACAAATCTGTCAAGACATCCCTATTCCTGCGACTCGATCAGACCCGGCGGCAAACAGGTTTCGACCCTTCTGGCTGTTATGTCCACCTCTTTCACGAAGGCCGCCACAAGGGGAATCCGGAACACTTTCCCCCCGCCCTCTGGCCGCACTAGAAGTTGATCGTGGGCGGGACCTTCCTCGACCTTTTCCACCATACCGAGGACGCGCCCTTCGGCATCTATCACCGTCAAACCTTCCAGATCATGGAAATACCACGATTCCTCGTCCGAGGGCGGCGCCTCGTTCGCTGGCAGGCCCAGAAGACAGCCCCGGAGAGGCTCAGCCTTTTCGATGCTGTCGATTCCCTCCATGTGGATCAGGGCGAACCCCTGGTGGAATCGAACATCTCCAATCGAAACCGCACGCGCCTCCTTCTCCGCGCTATCGCGCCACAGACGAATGCACTCCCTCTCGACGCACAGGAGAAAGTGCTCTGGGCCGTTGCAGAGAAGTCGAACCTTCATTTCGCCGGCGAGTCCGCGCGGTTTGAGAATCTGCCCGAAGGCCAGCAGATCCGCGGCTGGCGGTTGCGGCGGAATGTCGGACGGAAGAGAGGACATCCGCGCCCTATTCGACGATCTGAAGCAGGGATTTCTTCTTGAGCTTCGTGGCGGCGGCACTCAGCACCTTGCGCATGGCCTTCGCGGTCTGGCCGCCTTTGCCGATCACCTTCCCGATGTCGTCCGGCGCCACCTTCAGCTCGATGATGATGCTGTTTTCTCCTTCGATGCAGCTCACTTCCACTTGCTCAGGATGGTCCACGAGAGCTTCTGCGATGTGCCGGATCAGTTCTTCCATCTTCATACTGTCTCCTTCTGTTGCTCGCGGCGAACGGGGTTTGGAGTTGATCGGCCAGGATCCATCCTGCCTGGGCCGATGCTGGAACACTGAATAGGAAAAGAGAACGGGAAATCAATCCGTACTCGGGTCCATCATGCCATCTCGGCTCGAGTCGCAGCCCGAGATCCGGGAGGACTAACCCTGAAGTCGATCCGTAACCGGAGAACCGGAGGGGTCAACTTTGAGGTCGATCCTTGTCCGGAGAAGGGGTCAGCCTTGGGGCTGATCTGTGGCCGGAGCGGAAGCCGCCTCGGCTTTGCGCTGCTTCTTGACATCCTCCCGGGCTTCGTGCCACTTCTTCATGATGCCCTGTTTGCGGAGAATGGACCGGGCCGTGTTGCTGGGCTGGGCGCCCACGTTCAGCCAGTACAGAGCCCGCTCCTCGTCGATCTTGACCTGGGTGGATTCTTCTTTGTTCAGAGGCTGATAGAAACCCAGGATCTCGATGAAACGGCCATCGCGCGGGGATCTTGAATCTGCCACCACCATCCGATAATGCGGGCTCTTGGCGCGACCCACGCGCGTCAAACGAATCACTGTTGCCATTTTAACATATCCCTTTCCTGGCTGGTGAATAGAAATCACGCTGGCGTCAGACGTCCCAGGACGTTCGCCTCAGCGGCTTTTCTTCTTTTTCTTCTTCTTCGACTTGCCCTTCCCGGGGCCGTGGCCACCAGCCATCATCGGCCGTTTGCCTTCCCCGCCTCCTCCGGTGCCGCTCAGGGCGCCCATCATGCCACCCATGCCTCCCCCCATCATCTGTTTCATCATCTTCCGAGCTATCTCGAAATCCTTGAGCAACTTGTTCACCATCGCCACATCCGTCCCGCTGCCCTTGGCGATCCGGACCTTCCGGCTGCCGTTCAGAACCGCCGGATGCTGTCGCTCCTCCACTGTCATCGAATGGATGATCGCCTCCGTATGGCCCACCTCGCGATTCATCTCGTCCTCGTCCACTCCGTCCATCATCTGGCTCATGCCGGGGATGAACTTCA
Source organism: bacterium (assembly GCA_013203855.1). Classification (GTDB taxonomy): domain Bacteria; phylum Sumerlaeota; class Sumerlaeia; order UBA8349; family UBA8349; genus JABMPG01. Next base: position 1,195 of record JABMPG010000612.1, on the reverse strand, counting down.
TCAGCTTCGAGAAGGAGCCCATCTTGCGAACCTGCTTCATCTGCGCCAGGAAATCCTCGAACGTGAAAGATTCCTTGCGGATCTTCCGGCGCATCTCCTCGGCCTGCTCCAGGTCGAAAGACTCCTGCGCCTTCTCCACCAGGGTCAGAACGTCTCCCATTCCCAGAATCCGCTGAGCCATCCGATCGGGATGGAAAACTTCCAGGTCCTCGAGGCGCTCTCCCATGCCAGCAAAGAAAATGGGACGTCCCGTGACCTCCTTGATGCTGAGTGCCGCGCCGCCGCGCGCGTCGCCGTCCATCTTTGTCAGGCACACCCCGTCGATCCCTACCGACTCATGGAAGGCGCCGGCCGAGTTTACCGCGTCCTGCCCGGTCATCGCATCGGCCACCAGAAATGTGAACCGCGGCTTCATCGCGTCGCGCAGGTCCACGAGCTCGTCCATCTTCATCTCGTCGATGTGCAGTCGGCCCGCCGTGTCGATAATCACCACATCCCGGCTCTCGCGCCGGGCATAGTCCAAAGCCTCCCGGGCAATTTTCACCACCGGGCTGCCCGTCCCCATTTCGAAAACAGGCACGTTTACCTGAGCGCCCACGGTCTTGAGCTGCTGAACCGCCGCCGGACGATAGATATCGCAGGCCACCAGCATCGGCTTCCATTTTTGTTCCGCCAGCCGCCGGGCCAGTTTGGCCGAAAAAGTCGTCTTCCCCGAGCCCTGCAGGCCCAGCAGAATCACCACGTTGATCTTATCCCGGTCCAGGTCGAAAGAGGCGGCCTGCCCCCCCATCACCTCCACCAGCTCGTCATGAACCAGCTTGATAAACTGCTGCCCCGGAGTCAGACCCCGCAGCACATCGGCCCCCATCGCCTTTTCGCGCGTGCGGGCCACGAAATCCTTCACCACCTTGAAATGGACATCCGCCTCCAGTAACGCCAGACGCACGTCTCGAAGCGCGTCCACCACGTTCTTTTCCGTGATGGCGCCCTGCCCGCTGATACTGCGGGCCACGTCCTGGAGTTTTCGGCCCAGATTGTCAAACATAGCCTATGATTCCATCTCCGGCTCGCTCAGCGCCTTCTCACCTTCGAGCAAGGCGATCAGCCGGTTCAACTCTTCCGTAATCCAGCCATAGCGAGTGGTATCGGCCTCACCACGGACCCGGTCCCGCAGACCCGCCAATCGCTCGATCAG
>JABMPG010000611.1 GCA_013203855.1 bacterium | reverse complement strand
GTGAGGGGCGTGGGCTGGGAGTAATTGATGATCTCACCTTTGGCGATTGTGCTGTTGGGGATGATCGTGTAGTCGTCTTCGAAGGTGCGGATCTTGATCGCGCGCCAGGTGATAGCCGCCACTTCGCCTTCCTGGTCGCCAGCCTTTATCCAGTCTCCAAGATTGAACGAACCCTCGAAATGGATGGCAAGCCCGGCGAAGAGGTTGGCCAAGGTGTCCTGAAGGGCAAAGCCAAGGATGAAGGATATGACGGCCGATGTGGTGAGAAGGGGGGTGATGGAAATGTCGAAGGAGAGACTGAAGACGTAGGCCAGGATGACGAACCCGATAGACCAGCGCACCACGTCCCGCATGAGGCGGGGAATGCGCACGCGTTTCGTTTCGAGGTAGTACAGGTCGAAAACCAGCGCTTCCAAGGGCCAGAGAAGGGCGAAAAAGGCCAGGGCGGCAGTAAGAAAATCGAGCGAGTCCTTCCATCGTCCGGAGAGCCAGTCCCAGCCCGTGGCGCGCGCGGTGACCGCCAGACCGGCCATGACAAGGCAGAGGGGGAAGACGCGCTGGAGACGGTGAAAAATGTTCTGGATGGCCGATTCGGGCTGACGGCGTTGGGCGAGGAGACCAAAGGCCTGGCGGAAAGCGAGGGCAAGGATGATGAACAGAATCAGCGGGATCAACGGCAGCCAGCTGGCCGTGATTCCGACAGCCTCGACTCCGGCCAAAGTTTCGGATGTGATCCGGTCGAGGAAAGTGAGCTGACGGGTGACTGTGGTGGTCGTGGTTGCCTGCGCCGATGCGGCTGCGGCGAACAGGAGGAAACCGGGGGTAAGAGAGATGGGTCCGAATCGTGCAGGCATGGGAAACCCGTCGGAGCAATGAGATGAACTGCCACTAGAATGAAACCATAGAACCGGGACGGGCATCTGTCAAGTTGAAGGAAAGAGTTCCCCGCTTTGACCAAAAACAACTTGCGGGCGGGGCTCGGCTACTTTAGACTTTCCTACTTGAGTTTGTGAGGGATCGCTCACAGAGGTGAAGAGAGGATGAAATGACTGGAAAAAGGATGACAGGGGCCGAAATTCTCATGGACGCTATGATCCAGGAGAACGTCGAAGTGATCTTCGGCTATCCGGGAGGGGCGATCATCGATGTCTTTGACGTGCTCAACCGTCCCGGGATGCCGCGCTTTGTTCTGACGCGGCACGAACAGGGCGCCGGGCACATGGCCGACGGCTACGCGCGGGCGACGGGCCGGACGGGGGTGTGCATGGTGACCAGCGGCCCCGGAGCGACAAATCTGGCGACCGCCGTGGCCACGGCCTACATGGATTCTATCCCCATGGTTGCCATCACAGGCCAGGTGGTGACTTCCGCCATCGGAAACGACGCCTTCCAAGAAGTGGATGTCATGGTCTTCACACGGAGCCTCTCGAAGCACAACTACCTGGTGCGGACGGTGGAAGAGCTGCCTCGGATCATCAAGCAGGCTTTTTTCATCGCCAACTCCGGGCGTCCGGGGCCGGTGGTGATCGATCTTCCAAAGGATGTCCAGAGCGCGGTCTTGGAGGACTACGAATACCCCGAGCGGGTTGACCTTCGCTCCTACAGGCCGACGACCGAAGGGAACGTTCGGGCTATCCGCAGAGCCGTTGAGGCCATTACCCGGGCCAAACGCCCGCTTCTCTACGTCGGTGGCGGCGCGCAGAATGAGACATGTCAGAAACTCCTGGTCCAACTGGCCGAACGATGCCAGATCCCGTGCGTCTCGACCTTGCTGGGACTGGGCGTGTTCCCGAGCAGCCATCCCTACGCACTGGAAATGCTGGGCATGCACGGTACCCAGTACGCCAACTTCGCCATGCACAACACGGACTGTATCATCGCGGTGGGCGCCCGGTTCGATGACCGCGTCACGGGAAAACTTTCCGAATTTGCTCCCAATCGCGAGGACATCGTTCACATCGACATCGATCCGTCATCCATCTCGAAATCGATCCCTGTCACCGTTCCGGTAGTCGGGGATGCGGCGAGCATTCTAGAGAAGATTCTTGACCTGATCGAGCCGGCTGAGCGCAAGGAGTGGATCGAGCAGTGCAAGCAGTGGAAGGCGAACTATCCGCTGGTTTACCGGCAGGATGGCAAACTGCGCGCCCAGATGGTGATCGAGGAATTGTACAAACTGACCGGCGGAAACGCTATTGTCGCTACCGAGGTGGGCCAGCACCAGATGTGGAGCGCTCACTTCTGGAAGTTCGACAAGCCGCGCACTTTTCTGTCGAGCGGAGGCCTGGGCACCATGGGTTACGGTTTTCCGGCGGCGCTGGGAGCCCAGATGGCTTTCCCGGACCGGCTGGTTTTCGATATCGCGGGCGATGGTTCGATCCAGATGAACATGCAGGAGCTGACGACGGCAGTGAACGAGGACCTGCCCGTCAAGATCGTGATCCTGAACAACGGGTTTCTGGGGATGGTCCGGCAGTGGCAGGAGATGTTCTACGAGCACAACTATTCGTCAACGAATCTCCGTCCCCCGAGACATGAAGGAATCGAGTGTGCCTATCGCCCCGATTTCGTCAAACTGGCCGAAGCGTTCGGGGCGACCGGCCTGCGGGCATCGTCGATCGATCAGCTTCGTCCGACCCTCGAGAAAATGGTGCAGACGAAGGGCGTGGTTCTTGCGGAGTTTCTGGTCACGGAAGACGAAAATGTCTACCCCATGATTCCCGCCGGTGGTGGCGTGCGACAGATGATGGGAGGAATGGCCTGATGCGTCACATTATCAGTGTTCTTGTCGAAAACCAGAGCGGCGTCCTGACCCGGATCGCCGGCATGTTCTCCAGCCGAGGGTTCAATATCGATAGTCTGGCCGTGGGCGAAACCCAGGACCCGACCGTCTCGCGAATCACGGTGGTATCGCACGGAGACGACCAGGTGATCGAGCAGATCGTGAAACAGCTGCGCAAACTGATCGATGTCATCCGCGTTCAGGATATTACCGCCGAGTCGCACATCGAGCGCGAACTGCTGATGGTCAAGGTGGCGAGCGACGGCGCGACCCGCGGTGAAGTCATGCAGATCGTGACGATCTTCCGGGGGCGAATCGTGGACGTGGGATCTGAATCGGTGGTGATTGAGATGGTGGGGTCGCAGGATCGAATTCAGGCGCTCCTGGACCTTCTGGAAGGTTACGGCGTTCTCGAGATGGCTCGTACGGGCGCGATCGGTCTGGCCCGGGGGGCGCAGGTTCTGCGTGTGTGAGAGAGATTGGATCTGAGGCGAGGGATATGAAGTCGAATATGACTGAGATTGACTATTACGAAATACTGGGTGTGGACCGGCAGGCTTCCGCGACGGAAATCAAGAAGGCGTACCGTCAGCTAGCGCTGAAATTTCACCCCGATCGAAATCCGGACAATCCCGAGGCGGAGCAGAGGTTCAAGCAGATCGCCGAGGCCTACGAGGTGCTTTCGGATAC
>JABMPG010000610.1 GCA_013203855.1 bacterium | reverse complement strand
GTGTACAAGTTACATGCCAAAAAACCAAAAAGCTATGGGAAAAAGCAGGAAAAGCGAAACAGTTGCGCCGCGTGGCTAAAGGCTTACGGAAATAGATCACGAGCACGGACATGGCCATGACGAAGACCGGAACCGTGTCATAGCTCGGGCTGTAGTGCATGTAGAGCGCCTGGTTGATGTAGCTGCCCAGAATGCCGAGGGACGCCACATAGTACCAACCGTTGCGCAAAAGGAAGAACGCGCTGCCGACGCTCAGGGCCACGACGCCCACGACCGACGCGGCGTTCGGCGGATCGATCGTACCCGACGAGAGTCCGACCGTCAGGTGTCCGAGGACCGTTACCAGGACCGCGATCGTCTGCGAGCGCCGGACCTGCGCCGCCGCGCCCCACACGAGGACGATCAGCCCGAGGAGCAGGAGGGTCCAGACGGGGGAAACGAAGATCCGCGCGAAGGGAATGTAATAGGTGGAAAAGGTGACGAAGTAAAGCAGTCCAAAGCCGCCGGCGTAGAGAACCTTCGACAGTGGCGGATGGGTCTTCTCCTGGCGCCATGCCAGAATCAGGAGGCCTGCGGTCACGAGGTATCCCACACCCACTCGGAAGTGGGGCGCCCACTGGCTGTTCAGTGTGCTGATCGCCAGGGAGAGGAAGAAGACAACCGCAATCGCAATCAGCGCAATGGCAATCCGGGGCAGAAGATACGTGCCGACCGAAACCTCCCATCCCTGTTCCCGAATCCGTGTCCGGAACTCTTCCACTTTCTTCTCTATCAGCCGGGAGGTTATTCCCTTTCTCTCCGGGGGAACCTCTTCGGGACTCGACGACGCGAACGGTGGCGCTGAAGCGGCTGGGCGCTGCCACTGCGCGGGTCGGGCCGGCTCAGGCCTCTCGCCCGGTTCGGTCTGGACAGGCTCAGGCGGGGTCGCCGGCATCTCCTGCTCGACCACGGAGGGCGCGGCGGTCTCTTCGGCTTCTCGTTTCTCCAACCCGTTCAAGCGGTCGCTCAGGAAAGCGATCTGCCTGGAGAGATAATCCAGTTCTTTTCGCAGATTCTCGATGGAGTCGGGCTTCAATCGCAGTCCCCTTTTCCGTCAGGATGGGTGCTTCTGCTCCGCGTCGCGCAGTTTCACGCGCAGTTCGTCCCGTTCCCGTTGCGCTTCGTGGCAGGCCTGCCGTTCGGTCTCCAATTCCTGCTCGGATTTCTTGCGATCCCGTTCGGCCTGGAGCCTCGCGGTTTTCTGCTGCATCGTCTCGTTTTCCAATCGATCACATTTCTTCTGGAGGGCAAACATTTCCGTCTCGGACACCATCCCCTGTCCGAAGGATTCACTCAAGGAAGCAATCGTGGCCTGAAGCCGCACGATCTCGGATTCGTGATCGGCCTTCATCCGGCATTGCTGCTCTCTCGACTCGTCTAGCGTCTTCATCAGTTCGGCGCGGCGCGACTCCAGATCCTTCAGCCTCTGCTCAAGTCGCGGAAGACGCTTGCCCGCCGCGCGAAGTCGCACCAGGTCCTTCTCCATTGCAGAGGCCATCTGTTCGAGAATCTTCAGCTCACGGAATGCTCCGATCCGGGACGCCTCGATCTCCTGGATAGTGGCCCTCAACTGCTCGACCGTCGCTTTCTCCATGTCCAGTTCGGAGAGTTTTTCCGCCAGACTCTGGTTGGCTCTGTTCAACTCCTGGATCTTTGCGCGCAACTCCGCGTTCTGCGATTCAAGCATCTCTATATCGGCGCCGAAGGTCGGCTGAGGAGATTCGGATTCTGGATCATCCGCGCCCTCCGGAGCGCCCCTCTGATCCGGAATTTCAGCGTCCTGCGATTCGGGCTGTTGCAGACGTTTGACCAGAGGCAGATTTTCCCCCTCTAGAAACACGATCCGAGGGGATGGGTCCGAAGTCGGCCCGCCGGTTTCGGAAGGAGGCTGCACCTCGAGAAGTTGCAGCAGCTGCCCGAGTTCTTTGGCGAAAATGGCTGCCGGACGCCACTGGATTTCCATGCGGCGCCAGTTCTCATCCGGCATCCGCTCGATTTCCGTCAACTGGGATTCTATGCTCTGAATTTCTTGAGCGGCCAGGTCGTGGAGACTGCGTTCGATCCTGGCCAGTCCTTCCTGGCGAATCCGTGGATGGGTTCTCGCCTGCATGGTGGCCCTCAAGCCCCGCAAGCATGAAAGGCTTTCGGACAACGCGTCCAGATAGGTCTCCCAGCAGCGGTAGAGAGCCGCTTCCAGATTCCGAATCCGCCGCAGGAGAAGGAAATGGCGGGACAGGACAAGCGCGAGCAGGACGATGCATAAAACGCTCCCGATCGATGGGAGCCATACCGAGTGTTGTAGGAGAAACTTGCTCATGTCCGATGTCGCCGGGTCAGGACTTGTCGTCGACCAGGCCCTCGATCTGCTTCAGGATATCGTCGATAGCATCTTCCTCGCTCTTCCCGTCTTTCTCGCGAGGGATTTCCGGGGAGGAGTTTTTCGACGCCGGTTCCTTGCTTGGCTCCGCTTCCCGCATGACCTCAGCCAGAAGGTCCTGGTCGTCGCCGAGGACATCCGCGTTCTTTTCCGGATCCTCTGGAGTTTGCTCGACAACCGCCTCTTCCTCCTCCGATGCCTCTTCCTCTGGCGATTCATCCCCGCGCATCTCCGTCATGATTTCCTGGAGAAGATCCTGCTCGTCGGGCGTGAGTTCGTCACTCGGGGTGCGGGGCGGGGACGGCGGAGATTCCTTCTTTTGCGGAG
>JABMPG010000609.1 GCA_013203855.1 bacterium | reverse complement strand
AGGGAGGTCTGCTTGATTTCGTCGAGATGATTCATCGCTACAAGATCACCGGCGACCCCGACATGCTGGCCAAGGCCAAAGAGAGGGCCGACGAGTACGTCCGCGACGTGGTCTGGAAGGTTCCCGAAGGCCTTATTGCCGGCGTCAGCTTCGAGCTCATGAGCGCATCCCCGAACGTGCCGGCGCTGTTGAACATGTATGAGATCACCGGCGAGTCGCGCTATCTCGACGCCGCCCGCGACGCTGCCGGGCAGCTCCTCGCCAATGGCACCTGGGTGCAGCCCCGCGTTCCCGAGGGGGATTACCTCGTCGACGCCAGCGCCCTGAATGAACGCGGTCTCTTCCACGATCCCAACCGCGCCATATCCAGCGTTCACGGCTGGAACCACACCACCCGCATGATCCTGGGCTATACCTTCCCGGACAAGATCGAGGGCGATGTAGTCGTCAACCGCGTCCCCGAAGTCTGGGAACGCCTCAAGGACGAGACTGTTCCGGCCTGGCTGGTCTCGCGCGTGGGCCGCAACATGGAGCACGGCACCCAACTCGCCTGGCCGAACGGCTTTGACAGCCCCAACATCACCATGAACCACTATTCGGTCGACTTCTTCCGCATCGGCGAGTATGCCGACGATGATCTTTTCCGAACCATCGGCCGCGTGGAGAACATCGGCACCGCCGCGAACTATCCCGGCTACTACATCAACAACATGATGACCCTCTACATGTACGAGGACTATCCCTACGAAGGCCCCGACGTGACAGCCATCGAGTACAGCCACATCGCGCCCTACCACATCAAACTCACCGACTACCTCTTCACCCAGGCATGGGCGTGGTCCGGTCGCCGCATCGAGTTCCCGTGGTTCCGCCAGTACAAATATGCCTACTTCGACAACAAGGTCTACGGCCACGCGCCGGGAACCTTCTTTGACGTCGAAGGCGTATGGCCCTGGCTCAAGCGCGGGCTCATCACCGTCGACAACAAGCAGATCGACTGGCTGGGAGCGCGTAAAAACGACCTCTTCTGCGCCGCCCTCATGAACGAAGACCTCGATCCCGTTACCGTCACCGTGACCCTGGGCGAGGAGATCACCGGGGGCCGTCCCTTCTCGGGCGAGGCCACGCTCTACGAAAAAGGCGGCCGGAAAACGACCGCTCCGATCCGCGAGGGAAAGATCACGGTGACGGTCCCGGCGCGCTCGCTGGTTGGCCTCACGGTCGAGTCCGCCGCGGTCAAAGAGCCGGCATTCGCATCGGTCGATTTCGAGTCGCTCAAGAACCGCAAAGAAGGCAATGCCATCGCCCTCCCCGGCGAAGGCGATTTCGGCACGGGTCATGTTCTCCAGATCGATCCGCGCTCCTGGTTCGCCTACAGCTTCATCCCAAATGACGCGGGCGAGCTGAGGAACGCGACGCTGAACTATCGCATCGGCGAAGGGAACTGGAGGAAGGAAGTCATCGACAAGTATCCCTACGAAAAAATCGTTGAAGTGTCCGACCCCGCGGCCCCATTCACGTTTTATTGGGAAACTACCGGACTGGATGGCGTCTGGTCCAAATCCAAAGAGAGAACCCTTCGGCCCTTGACGGCCGGGGAATAGGAGAACATCATGTTCGGAAAAGCAATGAAGTGTATGACTGTCGCCCTTTTGATTGGCGGATGGGTGACCAGCGCGACGCAAGTCCCCGCGCAGAAGCCGGACCCGCAGAAGACGATTCTGGTCGAGGTGGAGTGGTTCCAGCTCCAGGGCGATTGGATGTACCTTGGCTGGCGGGGCCAGAAGGGCCTGTGGAGCATGGCCGGGGAGGACGACCCGATCACTGTCGTGGAAATCCCCCAAGCGGGAGATTACGCGATCTGGACCCAGGCGTATGACTTCTCCCAGAAAAACACCGGAACCCGCCGCTATCTTATTTCGATCGATGAACAGCCTGTCGAGAAAGAAGCCGGCGACCACGGCGAAGAGGGCTGGCGCTGGCAGAAGGTCGGTCAGCGCCAACTGGCCGCCGGGGAGCACGTCCTGCGCATTCAGTGCACGACGAGTTTTCCCCGCGCAGATGCCATCCTCCTGACCACTGAGGACCTGGATCCGAACAACCTGACAGCCGAGGACCGTCTCGCCATGCGCGTCCGGCCCACGGAGGTCGAACTGCGCCGGATAGACGCGCTGCCCGAGCCGGCTGGCGTGGACGAAGAGGCTCTCAAGGAAACCGTTGCTCTCGAAAATGCCCACCTCCGCATCGTCTTCCTTGAAGGAAAGGACGCCGAGGGCAAGCCCCGGATCGTGCGGCGGACCGAAATCAAGTCAGCCGACGGCCCCCTGGTCGTGCCTTCGAAAAACGAAAACCTCTACCTTCTCCACTCCGACGACAGCGGCCTGAATGTCGCCAGCCTGAGCCCCGCGTGGGGCAACGGCGGCGGGCGGATGGAGTTCGAATCTGCCGGCAAGACATATCAGACCAAGGGCGAGAAACAGAATCCCTTCCTCGCCGGAGAACCCGCCCTGCTCGTCCCCCGCGCCTGCCGCAAGGAAGCCGACGCCGTTCGTGTCGAGTATGAATCGGTTAGCGGAGAAAAACTCTCAGGCCTCTGGACGCTCCCGCGGGATGCCCGCCATGTCCACTTCGCGGCCACCTATACGGCCAGCCGCGACGGCGAGTTCATGCTGGCCTTCACAGCTTTCGATGAATTTGACCCGAAAGCGATTGAGCAGGTTCAGCTCCCCCCCCGGTATCAGTACCAACACCTACCGGCCGTGGCCAAAATTGTCACCGACTCTGTCGCGGCCCACCCCATGGCGATGGTCCAGGCCCGGATGGACGGTCGCGAGAGCCCGATCACCCTGGCCGTAACGGGCGATATGGCCCACATCCCCTTCGAGTGGCCCTGTCTCCGCAACGCCACCTACGGCTTCGCCCTGAAGAATCACCACGAGCAGGTCCAGCCTTGTCTCTTCCAACCCGTTCTCGGCCTCGAGACCTCGAAGCGCAAGAAAGGCGAAACGATCGAGGTTGCCTGGAACGTTCTGGCCTGGGCAAGCGGTTGGGAGGATGCTTTTGAATACGCCTCGGACCACCTCTTTCAGGTCAAGGACACTCGCGAGCCTTGGAGTTGTTCCCTTTCCGACGCGGTTCTAAACATGTTCGACCTGATGGCTGATGAAGACGCGGGAGGCTGGGATCCGAACCTGCGCGGCCGGTGGAACATCGAGAGTCAGGCGACCGTCAGCCACACCGCGCCCCTCATGGAACTCTCTGTCGCCCTCCTTACGCGCGACGAAGCCTTCTACGAAAAATACGCCCTTCCCTCCATTGAATACACCCTCTCCCGCCCCTTCACCCACTTCTCCAAAGGGATGCAGGAGGAGGAGTCGTGGCTGCGCGCGTCCATGCTCGACATGACCGTGCCATCGCAGTTTTTCGACTCGGCCTACTGGCAGGGCGCGCACGAAATGCTGGGCCACGCCAACCCGTGGGCGGCCGGATACGCCCGCTCCGAGACCGCCGTAACGGGAGTGACGAACTCGGCCAAGGAATGGGCCCGTCTCCTGGCCCAATACCGCCTCGACCCTACTCCGGAACTCCTGGCGAAGGTTCGCGAATCGGCTGACGCCTTCATCGCCAAGGAAATCTACGGCGTGAAGGACGGCGACTTCATCGATCACTTCTACAACCTCGTCTTCGCCCCCTACTGGTTCGACCTGGTCGATCTCTATGAAGTGACCCACGACGAGAAGTATCTCAAAGCGGCGGAAGCCGGAGCGTTCCTCACCATGACCGGCCAGTTCAGCATCCCGGCCGCGCCCGAAGGCGAAGTGACGATCCACAAGGGCTTTTACGAGAACTTCAAGGACCAGAAAGCCTGGTCGCCCTGGTTCAAGGGGGAGGAGCGGTTCTCCCTGGGCTGGCCCATCACGAAGGAAAACGCCCTGCCCGAAAAAACCGTGCCTGCCTGGGTCGTCTCCCGCGTCGGCTACAGTTTCGAGGGCCCCGGCACCTACCAGGGCGGCGGCGAGGAGGGCAAGGGGGTTAAGAACATCCAGCTCTCCTGCTGGGCGCCGGACCTGCTGCGCGTCGGCTATCACACCGGCCGCGACATCTACACCACCTACGCCCGCAACACCACCGTCGGCCGCTGGGCCAACTGGCCGGGATACTACATCAGCCGTTTCACCGACATCACCCAAGACCCCCGCTATCCCTATCAGGGACCCGACGTCACCAGCTTCTACTTCCACCAGATTCCCGCCCACACGGCCTATGCAATGGAGTATCTCGTGGCCGAAGCCGAGACGCGCTCCGACTACAAGATCCGCTTCCCCTACGTTCGCCAACAGGGCTACGTCTGGATGACCAACCGGATCTATGGCCAACCCGGTGGAGAGATCTTCGGTGACGGCCCCATCGTCCCGCGAGTCAGCCGAGGCGTCCGCGCCGACAGCAAGATGATCAACGTCCTCCTCGCCCGGTCCGAAAAGAACATCTGGGTCATCCTCACCAACGATGCCCACCACAACGTCAAGACCCAGATCAACATCGATCCCACCGACTGGTCCGTCCAGGGGCTTCAGCCCTCCGGCAAGATCCGCGTGCTCGACGCCGAGGGTAAGATGCTCCGCTCCCTCAAAATCGGCGGACCGATCCAAGTCGAAGTCCCGGCCCTCGGACTTACCGCCCTCTCGTTCCCCGCTCGCGCCGAAACAATCGACACCGCGCCCCCCGCCCTGCCCGAGGAATCGCACCTCACGCAGGATCTCGGCGAGCCCTGGGGCCAGGTCCACGCCTTCCGCATCCGAGGACCCTTCGGCAAGGATTCGCTCTATGCCGTTCGCATCGGCAAAAACATCGAAGGCATCAAAGCCGAACTGGTTCTGGAAGGAAACGAACCGCGCACCGACGCCGAATACCCCCACGAGTTCACCGTCTATCCCTGGAGCATGGACAAGGACATGACCTTCAAGGTGAAGATCACCGGCGCAGAGGGAAAATCGGTTGAGACGGAGACGATGACGCTCGATGGCACAGATTGAGCCTGTATCCGGGCTCGAGACAATTCGTGGTTTCGTATCGGTCAGGTATCGGTGCTTTCCTACGAACCTTCTTCACGGGTTTGACAAACAAGGCCCTTTCAAGGGCGTTTTTGCTTGACCGGGATAGGGTTTACCGGCAAGTATGGAGAGGATATAGGGCTGGCAGGACGGGGACCATGTTCTACCTAGACGCTGAATCGAAGAGGAGATACGGCGGATACAGCCAAGACATGAGGTGTTCTTTCCCGTTTTGTAGTTCGGTGCAGGGATTTGTCCTTGACGCAGATGTATTCTTTCTGAGAAACAGAGAATTGCCCCATGAAGTACAGCAAAGCTCCAGTGTCCGAGGTCATAGTTGGCGTCACCTTTGAGACTCCCCTGCTATATCTCAATCAGATCTTCGCTGCCCAAAACCGCCTCCAGCAAGAGTTTCCCGTCACTGAAATCAGGCCGCCTCTTGTCAATGAGTCATTGGTTGGCTTCAAACTCAGTCACGAGATAGATCCGAGTCATACCGGTCCCTTCCTACTTCGTATGCGCGCGTAGGATAGAAAGTGGCTCTGCCAGATTCAGCAGAACAAGATCTACACCAACTGGGTCAGATCCGATGTCGAGGATGTTGGTCAGTACCCCGGTTTCTTCGAGGTGCTGAAGAGATTCGATTTGCTCTGTGAGGCACTTGGGGTGGGACAAGATACGCTTCGGCGGCCGCAGGTCAAGTATTTCGATGTTACGTACCATGACAGAATCGAGTGGCGGAAACATATTCCGAATCTTTCCGATTTGAGTTCCATGATGAATGTTCGCCCTCCATATATCGACCTTCCTGAAGGTTTCAACAGCATGTCATCAAACTACACGTATAGTCTTCCGGCGCTGGGGGGGTACGGGGTTCTGTCCATCACAACTGATGTTTCTCCAAAGTCAGATCAGGTCCTTGGGTTCGAGAACGCGATTCGTGGGATCTTGCCCGAGACACCCTTTGATCGTTGGGTGGAGACTGCGCACTCAACACAGCTCGCCTGTTTTGAAAGCATCTTCTCAGAGGAGACCCTCAGGCAATGGCAATAGCACTAGACACATCTTCTTGGGCCCCCGATGTCGCGTCTGAGACGGATTACCAGGTTGAAGAGACGGAGCGGCCTCTTTGGGATGGCAGGGCTCAGAGCATATCCGACTTTCAACCTGCGAGTACGGAATCACCGGAGGAGTGGGGCAGTATCCAAAGAAGACTCCAAAGAGGCTTTGTTGAGTTGCTCCGGAGGAGACAGAAATACCTGAGCGATCTTCAGAATCTTCAACCTGGCTGGATTTCTGGTGGTGGCGAAGTCCCCTCGGCGGATGTCTTGAAGGAGGCGACTGACCTATTGCGGTTTTTCGAGAACGGAGCCAATACTCGTTTGTTCGAGACGATACCCCGTCTGGTTATAGGACCCTTGCCTAGCGGCGGAATCGGGATTGAGTTGCATGCTGAACAAGATAGTGCTGTCTTTGTTACGTTTTTGAACCACGGCCGCGTTGAGATAGATCTGAAATACCGTGGCTACTATTACTATACTTCTTTTGACAGTGATCTGTTGTCACTGGGTGCCAAGGTCCTCGCAAAATATGAGTCAATCTCCGATCTGTGAGATTCCGGATGGTGAAATTCTTTTCCGCTATTGCCACCCAAGGGCACTCCCCGAAGGCCAGACTGACATCCCAACGTCTGTCTTCGCGGACCAGTGTCTGTCGTGTGACTGGGAGAGATACCGACCTGATCCGGAGACCTCATTCCACTGGGCCGAGGGGATGACATATGTTATAGCCATTCAAGTATCTGATGATATCAGGAGGCCGAGAAACCCAAAGAGAAGTGGTCAGATTGTACCCGCGTGGGAACAAAGGATCTATCATGATCCGGTTGATGCTGGTGATGACCCTCGTCACGGAGCAAACCCTGCTCATTCGCTGATAGAGGGCAGGAAGAAGATTGCGGTTCGAGAAGCCTTAGTACGAAACTCCAAGTGGTTCAATCTATCCTGATTACCAGCCTTCGCGCACCAAGTAAGGGATCACTGTGGCGGGGTGAAGGCACTCATCTGACGATCTCATAGGTGAAATCCCACTTGCTGTGCCGGCTTGTCAGCGTTGGTCTGGGACCAAGAAAAGTTTCTGCCATCACCACTAACCCGCTCATTTCTGAAACGTTTACACGTCTCCACCCGGGCAGCCCTCCGGATGTGCTGCCACCTGCCACACTAGAAGCTGCTCGACGCCACGGTAGGTACCATAGACGTGAGGTTCCGCAACCCGACGGTGCCCCCCGTGCCAAAACTCGATCACCCTTCTCGCACTGATTGCATCACACAAAGCAGGGTCCATGGTTTCGTCTCCTCCCTTGGAAATGTGCCTTCACAAGACATGCAGACTGACATCCTCTTGCCTACATCCGATTCTCCCTTTCTATGTTTCAGTTCTGACTGTTCTAGAGCGTTTCTCTAAAGTTGCTGCTTAATGGTACAGGTTGCGACATTTTTCTGTTTTCGGTCAATGAGCCAGCAAAGGGCTTTGCTGAGACGGTCGATGAGATGGT
>JABMPG010000608.1 GCA_013203855.1 bacterium | reverse complement strand
CGGGTTCAGGTTCGGGTTCGAGTTCGGGGGTTGGGGGCGACCAGAATTGTCTTCATCCTGTAGAGCAGGCTGGGGCTGGACTACGAACGTGACTGGCTACTGGGGTTTTCGGGTAGGTCTTGGGCGGACAGGGCAAGGCGGGCGGCGGCGTTGAAGACGTCGGTGATGTGGATGACTCCGATGACGCGGCCTTCGTCGAGGACGGGGATGCTGTCGAGTCGGCGTTCCTGCATGAGGTCTATGAGATGGGGGAGGCGGTCTTGGGGGGAGGCGACGGGCACGTCGCGGTTCATGGCGTCGGCTACGCGGAGGTTGAGTTTGTCTTGGATGGCGGCGAGGAGGCGTTGTTCGAAATCGGCGGAGTCGGCCTGTTCGTTTTCGTTGGAGACCCATTCGGGGAGGAGGGCTTTGAGGAGGTACCGGGTGGTGAGTACTCCGGCAAAGCTGCCGTCTGGGTTTAGGACGATGAGGACTCGGGGGCCGTGTTCCCGGGCTTGGGGGTCGAGGAGGATGCCGAGGGCTTCGTGGAGGGTGTGGCCTGCGCCGAGTCGCAGGAAGGAAAGTTTCATGAGGTCGCGCGCGATGAGGTTGTCTGGCATTTTGTGGGCCTTTCTGTGTGTGGTGTTGTCGCGAGACCGGGGATTTGGGGCTATTGGGGCCGGTCGGTCGGGGTCACGGCGATCCGGCTGGTTTGTTCGAGGATCTTTCCTATAGCCCGGAGCAGGTCGTGCTCGCTGATTAGGCCGATGACGCGTCGTCCGTCGTCGCATACGGGCAGGACCCGGAGGTCATTTTTTACCGAACTGCGTAGCAATTGCGCAAGAGGTGTTTCGAGTTTGAATTCAGGCAGGTCGGTCCGGGCGATTCGGTCGATGGGTTTTTGGAAGTTCTGGCGGAGTCGGGTTCCGATTTCGGGGTCGGTGAGGTTTTTCATTTCGGATAGGTTAAGGCTGCGTGCCATTTCTTCCACGAGTCTCCAGACGGAGAGTTTTCCTGCGAGGCGGCCTTCTTTGTTTTGGAGGAAGAGGGAAGGTGTTTCCATGGCGGGGGTGCGTCGTGCCATTTCGGCGAGCAGCCAGACGGCCTCGCGGAGTTGGTGCTGGTGGCCGAAGCGGATGCAGTGGCGGGTCATGAGGTGGCGGGCGGTGGTTTCGGCCACGGCGGTGACGGCCTGGGCGATTTGTCCGGTTTTTTCATCGCGGCGGCGTTCCATTTCCACGATGCTCATGGCGCGTGCCATGGCGAGTTCGGTGGATTGGAAGAGTTTGTTGTCTGCGTAGAAGATGTTCTGTTCTCCGAGTCGGCGTCGGAGGCCGGAACGGGTCATGACTTTGACGAGTTCTTCCTCGATTCCGCAGACGACGAGGGCGATGTTACGTTGTTGGAGTAGTGCCCAGAAGTGTTCGAGGATGGCCATTGCGGTGCTGCCGACGGCGCGGAGGCGTTTCATTCGGAGGACCACGACGCGGGTGACGGGGGTGAGCGCGCGCTGGAGTTCGTAGTCGAGGTCTTCCACGGCGGCGAAATAGAGGTCTCCTTCCATGTTCACTGTGACGATAGGGGCGGGTGCGGCGCGGTTGAAGGGGACTTCGTCGAATCCGGAGTCGGTTCGGGGGACGAGTTGGGTGAGGTCGGTGCGTCCGGTGATCTTGAGGAGGAAGAAGATGGAGAGGAAGACGCCGATGAAGATGGCGTATTCGAGGGGGAAGATGAGGGTGGAGAGAAGGGTGCCGAAGAGAACGATTCGGGAGTTCATGCCTGATCGCCAGGCGAGGGCCAGTCGGTGTTTTTCGATCATGGAGTATGCGATGACGATGAGCATTCCTGCCAGGCTGGCGATGGGGATGAAGTTGGCGACGGGGGAGAATAGGAGGATGGTGAGGGCGGTCCAGGCTGCGGAAAAGATGGCGGCCATTCGGGTGCGGGCGCCGGCCTGGTAGTTGACGGCGGTTCGGGTGAATGATCCGGAGCCGGCGAAGTTGGAGAAGAAGGCGCCGGCGACGTTGCTGATTCCCTGGGCTGTGAACTCGCGGTTGAAGTCGAGGCGCTGGCCGGATTTGGCTGCGACGGCCCGGGCGATCGAAGCGGCCTCGATGAGGCCGAGAATGGCGAGGGCCACCGCGCCGGCGCCGAGTTCGCGGGTGAGTTCATAGTGGGGGTGGCGGATCAGTTGGGGTAGGTGCGCGATGTTGAGGCTGCGGCTGATTGGTTCGATGTCGCGCACGACCCGGACCTGCCATTCTTCGAGAGGGATGTCATGCCAGCCAGTGAGATAGACGAGGAGGGTGGCGGCGCCGATGGCGGTGAGTGCGGCGGGGATTTTGCGGCTGATTTTCGGCAGGAGGAGGACGAGTAGGGCTGTTCCCAGGCCGATGGCGAGGGAGTAGGGATTCACCTCTGGGATCTTTTCCAGGGTTTTGATGAGGACTTCGTGAAAGCGTTCGGCGTGTTCACGGGGGATATCGACGCCCATGATGTTCTTGAGTTGATTGGCCGCGATCAGGATACCTGCTCCGGCTGTGAAGCCGACGACGACGGAGTTGGACACGTAGCGGATGATTCCGCCCATGCGGAGCATTCCGAAGGCGATCTGGATGAGGCCGGTCATGAGGGTGAGGAGGAGGATGCACTCGAGTAGGCTCAAGCCGTATTTCTGGGGGAGATGGGCGGTGAGGCTGAGGATCACCATGCACAGGGCGTTTGTGGGTCCGGTGACGAGGTGGGAGGAGCTGCCGGAGAGGGCGGCCACGGTGCAGCAGACGATGGCGGTGTAGAGGCCGTAGACGGGCGGCAGGCCGGCGATGAGAGCGTAGGCCATTGCTTGCGGCACGCCCATGACTGCGACGGTCAGGCCGGCGATGGCGTCCTGGCGGAGGTTGCCCCGGAGATAGAGGGGGATGTCCTCTGTCAGGATTCGGCGCGGGTCGAATGGGGCTTCTATGTTGGAGTCCGTCATGTCGCAAGACAGGCACAAGGGATTGAGAAACAGAAAGCAACCGTGGCTATTATGGTGGAGGGGGGTATGGGAGGCCAGTGTTTTCGGGGGCGTGGTATTTCTCGGGCTTGGAATGGGATGGTGGCGCTTCTTGCTTGAAGAAGCTCTGGAGGCTTTCTATACTGGCTGGAGTAGTTGAACTTTGGGTGTTGGGGGGGATATATGGAGCAAGTCTTCGAGAAATATCTCGGCTTGGGGGCTGGTGCCGGGGCGGAAGTAGTGGCCGAAGTGGAAGTGGTTTGTGCCTCATGACAAAAGCCGTTCTATTTGATCTGGGGAATACGCTTTTTACCTATTGCGATTACGGTCTGGAGGCGTACCGGGTGCGTCTGGGTCGTGCGATGGAGCCTGTCGTGACCCATCTTGGCGAGGTTGGAATGGTTTCGAGGGATCTGGACCTGGCCGATCTGGTCGAGGGTATTTTCCACAAGGTTCTCGAGACGGAGAAGCGGGCGCGGGAAGATCTGATCGAATACGATGTGGTGGTTGAGCTTCGGCGTGCCTTGGGGGAGAGTTTTCCGGGGGTGGATGTGACTTGGGAGGATCGGATCGATCTGGCGGTATATGCGATCATGCGGGAATTGTATCATCCCCGCGACGATGCGGTTGTTACGCTGCGGTGGCTGAGGGCGGGGGGGATCAAGACGGGGCTTTTGTCGAATACGCAGTATCGAACGGTGAATCATGTCGAGGATTTGCGGCG
>JABMPG010000607.1 GCA_013203855.1 bacterium | reverse complement strand
GATTCGGCTCGTGGCTGGGTTGGCAGGCGGCTTGTGGCGGGGATTTCAGGCCGGATTTTGATGATTCGGGGCGGCGGAAGAGCGTTCGGCCCGGTGGTCCGGTGGTGGAGGGCGCGGAGGGGCCGGGCCTCTGCGAAGAGAAGCGGTGAACGATGGGGACTTGGCGGATGACTCGGCGTTCAACAGAAGGCGCTGGCGTCGTACACCATTTGCCCCAGGCCCTGCAGATACCGCCAGAACGTCGCCTCCTCCGGCGCGCCTTTCAGGTCCAGAAGATCAAGCAGCGCCTCGTCATCGCGCACCTTCTCGGTCGCGAAAGTGCCCCGCGCGCCGCTCAACAACCCCGCGACCCCCGTCTGGATGATGTCCATCCACGAGTAACGGCCCAGCCGCTAAGGCAGGCGCTTGGCCAACCTCGACCAAAGCCCGAGATGCTCCGCCAGCCGATGCTCCAGAATCATCCCGCGATCTATGATTTTCTTGGCCTTTTGGGATGTCTGGAAAGCCGGGATGAAAGATTAGGGGGGAAGGAGTCCCCCCATTCGGGCGCGGGAGAACGCGAACCGGCGCGCCCGTCTATTTCTTCGGTTCGCGCCAGCGCCGAGCAGCAGGCCGCCACTGTCATGGTTGACACGACTCTTCCGGGGCCGGAGAATGCACGAAAGTCCGGCGGGAAACCGCGCGGGAGAATCTGTTTTTGCCCCGAATGACTACCCGAATCCTGATCACCCTCTTCTTGGCGATGCTTCTCTCCTCCGCTTGGGCCGACCGCGTCGTGCTCACCGATGGGCGTGAAGTCCGGGGATTCATCAGTTCGTCCGAAGGCGACTTGGTGGGGATCGCCACGGCAGCAGGAATCCTCCGCCTGCCGCGAGAGAAGGTGCAGAGCGTCGAGCGTTCGACTGCGGAGACGAACGCGCTCCTTCGTGCGGAATTCGAGCTTCGCTGGGACGATCTCCGTGAGGCTGAGGAATACTTGGGAAAGGCCGTCGCGCTGGGGACGGCGGACAGTGCCCTTCGGACGTGGTTCTTCGAGCACCGCTCGCTGCTGGAGGATCGTCTGAACGAAGCGACAGCCTCCGCCCGCAAGCCCTGGGTCGACGCCACCCGGCGCGCCTGGGGACGGGAGGCGGCGAACGAAATTCTCGTCCGCCAGAGCCAGGAACCCGGCTTCACCCCGCCGGAATGGCGCAATGAGGAAACTTCCGAAACCGTTGAGGCAACGCGCTATTATTCCCGCGACTCCGCCACTTCGTGGACCCTCGCCATGGCCGAGCTCTTTCACGCCGCCGGTGAAGGCCCCTTTGCCCTCGAACTCCTGGAATCGCTGCCGCCGCACGACCTCGGCCGCGCCGTCATGGAGCATGGCTTTGTGAAGTCGGTACTCCTTGAGGAATTGCGCCACATGCTCGACGCCCGCGATTTCGGCCGCGCCTCGGCTCTCGTCCGGCGCATGGAGACAGCCGACCTTGGCATCTCCGACGCCAGCCGCATTCTGCTCCTGCTGCGCTGGACCGCTTTCGAGCGCGAACGCCTGGCTTTTGACGCCGCCCTGACCGTCCTCGACCAGCGCCTCAAGCCCCTCAGCCCCATGCTGGCCCGGGAGCGAATGCGCGCCACCCTCGCCGAAGCCCGCCGCGATCTCACCCGCGCTTGCCGGTTCTCCGATGCGGTCGAGATCTACCGCAAATGGGGCAACAAGGTTCTCGTGCGCAATACACAGGACACCCAGGCCGAACTCTATCGGGAATGGGCGCTGGTCGTGATGAACGAGAATCCCGCCGAGGCCCGCGACGCTCTCCGGGAGAGTTTCCGCCTCACGCCTCCGGAGCCCGACGAAAAGAAACAACTCCTCGACCGCGTGGAGTTCGCCGAACGGTATCTCGCCCTCGCCCCCGACGATTACGCATCTGCCTTCGAGCTCGGCCAGTGGGCGGCCGAAAACGACCTGCCCGTCGAGGGCATCCGGGCCTTTCACTGCGCCCGTGAACACCCCGCCCTTTACGGGCCCAGCGAAGAACAGATTTTTCTCCTGCGAAAAAGGATGTCCCTGGCCCGGCTTCAGAAGTGCGTCGACCTCTACGAAGCTGGCGAGCCGGAACGGGCCCTCGCCGAAATGGACGAACTCCAGGATCTCCATCGGATGCCCGAGGTCCAAACCCGCTATTCTCAGTTGCGCGACCTCTGCATCGCCGAGATCAACCGCCGTAGCCGCATCGACATGGCCCAGGCAGAAATACTCTTCCAGGACGCCCAGCGCCGCTTCTACCTCGGCGAATTTCAATCGGTCCGCAAGGACCTGATCACGATCCGAGACCAGTTCTCCAACACCCCCGCTGCCCGCAAAGCCGAAGACTTCCTCGAGACTATAGAAGCCCGCGAAGCCCTCCAATGGCTCGAAGGTGAAAAGGGCGAAACCCCCAACGACTTGCCCTCCGAACCCGATTCCGAAGTCGAAAAAGAACTCAAGAAGGTGATCGAGACGATTCGGGAGTAACCCCCGGGGGCGGAAAAGGGGAAAGTGTGGGACCGGCGCCCCCGTCGGTCTTAGGCTCCCGCCGCAGCCTGCCTGACGGAGTAACTCATTCTTCCCGAAAGACCATTCTCACGCAGAGACTCCGGGACGCAGAAAGACTCCTGTTTGTTCGTTGTCTGGAAAGGGAGGACGTGATTCACGGCCAGGATGGCCGTGCCGCCTCATTCCTCGCCCCCCATCGTCAAGCGTCTCCCTTGAGCGTCGAGGAACCGAAGCCGGTTTGGCGAGATGAGGCGGGTGAGGCCTTGATACAATGGCGGGCAGAGATAGACCCGGGCGCTTTCGATGGAGTGGGTGGTCCAGAAGCCGCCATTGGGACGGCCTTCCAGCTCGATTCGCGTCGGCCCGCGATAGGTCTTCAGAAGATCGCGCACCTGGGAGAGGGTTTTTCGGTTTTCTCCGGCCAGAAGCAGGCGGATGCTGTGAACCTGCCGCGCCTTCTGATCGATATCCTCCAGCATGTGGAAGTCGTGGGCGACCAGGTGCATCTCATTGCCGCTGTGGGACTGGACCGTGCAATAAACCAGAACCGGCCCCTCGGTGTTCCGGATCTTCTCGAAACGGGGAACCGTGACGGGCGGCACCTTGACCACCTTGCCCTCCAGGTCGAGAACGATCTGCGCATCGGCATCGATGAGGGGGCCTTCCGTCTCGGAGTGATCGATGAACCCGGCCACGTAGATAGTCTTGCCCTGGTGCTTCGAGTTGATCTCGAAGGGCGAAACCGCGTGCATGGCCCGCATCAGCGTCTCGTAATGGTCGAGAAGGTCGAACGTGGCGGAATAGCCGAGGGATTCCTGCTCGTAGCGCATGATCTGGTCGCGCTCCGGCGGAGGCACCACGCTCTGTTCGGTTTCGGGCGTGGCCGTATCCTCGTCGAAAATTGCGGGGTCGAACAGCTGCAACTGCTGAGGGCTGTCGGAGTGGCGGGCGTTCTGACGCCGGGCGTTTTTGAGGGCCCGCTCGAAATCCAGCAAAATCTTCGTCCGATTCGAGTCGAGGTTGTCGAAGGCGCCGCTCTTGATGAGGCTGACGATCTGGCTCTGGTTGACCGAGCGTGGGTCGGTGCGGTGACAGAAATCGGCCAGGGAGGTGAAAGCCGAGCCGGTCCGGACCGATTCGATCTCGTGATAGGTCTGCCTGCCCAGCCCCTGCACCGCGAGAAGACCTGTCCTGATCTGCCCCCGCTCCTGGGTGAAAGGGAAGAGCGAAAAGTTGATGTCTGGCCCGAGGATCTTGATCTCCATCTTCCGGGCCTCGCGCAGCAGAATCTGAAACCGGGACCGCTGGTGGCCGGGTGTTTTCTGGTTGTGGATGGTGTGGGTCAGCAGCGAAACCATGAATGCTACGGGATGATGGACCTTGAGATAGGCGGTCTGATAAGCCAGCAGGGTGTCCGGCAGGATCTCGATCAGGTCGGGCGGCACGTCGTCCGGCTTGCGTTTGCGGGCCAGGGCGCTGACCTCGCACAGGTCGTGCAGATCCCGCGGACCGTGAGCGCGAAGCAGAGACTTTGTCGTGATCGAGTGCAGTGGCGCCACCCCGTTGGTCAGCCCCAGCCCGAGCACCTTGTGGGTCGTCTCATCGTCGGGCGGAATGTCGGCCAAAGTGAAATCGGGGTCGTCTTCCTGAATGGTTTGCTGGGCGGTGTGCAGAATGTTGAGCTGGCCCAGATTCGTGAACTGCACCCGGGGCAGGTGCAACTGGTCGAGGAGAAAGGCCTCGGCCTGGGTGGACTTCTGGCGCGTCGCCGTGGTGAGAACCGGAATGCTCTCGCTCACCGGTTCGCGCGAGATCGTATAGTGATGCCGCTGGGGCTCGAAACCCCGAGGGCAGGGGTGCAGGGCGTACGTCACCTGGGCCAGCCCCGGGTGACGGCGCAGGGCTTGCTTGCCGGGAATCTCGGCGAACTGCGTCCACGAGGCATGGCTCGAGCCTTGCGGGGCCAGGGACTCGATCTCCTCGTCCGCGTGCTGCTGAAAAGTCTCCGGACTGATCGAGGCGAGAGATGTCTCGTCGTCTTCCTCATCATTCTCCGACCCGGCCGGCTCCGTCTTTTCGGGAGGAAACTTGCGTAACTTCTCCACAGGCAGCCCCGCCCATCGGCACAGATGTTGGAACAGATCGTTCCGCCGCCAGTCCACCCGCCGCCCCACCGCCACCACGTTGTCCACGCCGTACTGGTCCCTCAGGTGCTGCAAAACCTGATCCATCCCGTTGGCGGACGTCTCGATCTCGAAGAGCGGAAAACCATACGTCCCCGACCGTAGGGGCTGATAGTCCAGCCGGTGCTCCAGCGGGTCGATCTGCGTGATGCCCAACGTGAACGCTACCACGGACGTGAGCCATTTTCCCCGGCCCACCCCACGGGGCAGATGGTTCTGGCGAAGGAAATCGGAAATATCCTGCAGAAAAAGCAGATGCTCGGCCAGGTCGGGCTGACGTCCGTCCAGGCCCCGGATATCGCCGAACTCGCTGTTGAGCCGGTCCTTGATAGCGGGCGTCAGATCTCCATAGCGGCGGGTCGCCCCCTGGATCGCCTTGTCCCAGAGCAGCGTAGGCGGGTCCTGCCCCCGGTCCAGGTCCGGCACGGGAACCTGCGCCCGATGACGCGGCAGGGGCGGCGCGCACCGTTCGGCAATTCTCAGCGACTGCTCGAGGATCTCGGGCGTAAACCCGAAGCGTTTCTGCATGTCCGCCGGAGTGGTGAAATGGCGCGTCGGCAGGTCGTGATCGGGCAAGGGCCACTGGGGGGAGTGCGAGCGTGGAAACTGCACCAGAGCGCAATAGGCCGCCATGTCCTTCGGGTCCAGAAAATGAATGTTCTGACTCGCCACCGCCGGAATGTTCAGGAACCGACTGAGTTCGAGGACATAGTCCATGATCTTCCGGATGCGGGGATGCGGGTACTCCAAGACCTCGAAAAAAAGATTCCCCGAACCCGCCGCATTGGCCAGCCGGTTCAGATACTTCTTCGTCATCGCCGAATCGCCCTCGCGCAAGCAATGATAGAGCTCGCTGCGAGGTGATCCCGTCAGCAGGATCAGGCCGCCGAGGTGCCGTTCCAGATCGGAGAATCGGACATGGGGCGGAAAATCAGGCGGCTGGGCATGGGCCAGCGTGAGCAGTCGGACCAGGTTCCGGTATCCCGTTTCCTTTTCCATCAGAAGGACGATCCGATGCGTCCGCCCCTGATAGACGCCATGGTCGGACGGCAGGACATCGAGCTCGCAGCCAAGGATGGGCCGGATGCCGAACTCGCGGGCGGCCTCATCCAACTCATGAAGCCCCGCGATCGAGTTATTATCCGTCAGCGCGATGGACGGCATCTCCAGGTGCGCGGCCCGCTGAACCAGGCTCCGGACGCATGGTACCGCCCGACCGATGCTATAGTGGCTATGGACGTGAAGATGAACGAAGGACACGGGGAACGGGACCGAGTTGGGGAGTGTGTAGCGTCGGGTTTGGAGTCTGGAGCTCGGAGCTCACTTGTAGTTTACAGATTGGGGTTCGCGGTTTCAGCGCATTTCCCGCTCTCTATCAGCGTGCTTCCCCTTTGCACCCGGCTTCAGCCGGGGTGTCAGGGGCTAAGGCCATGACTGATAGCGGGGCTTGACATCTCAAGACTTTTCTCGAGAATCGGTAACAGGGACCTCCCGGTGAAAAAGGCGGAACACGCCGCCTGAAAGAGCCCCCCCCGACGGTTGCCGTATTCTGGGCGGACCCGGTCGCAGTGTCAAGAACAGACCGAGAGGCCGACCTACCCCTGCGGCGCGAAACAGAAGGCCTCGAAAACCTCGTCGGGAGTCGCCGCCGGAATCTCGCACCCCGCGCTGAGCATGTACGGCGTTCCCCCAGCGACTCGAACGCATTCCCGGGCCCGCTCGCGGACGTGTTCCGGCGTAGCCTGCATCAGATCCGCCACCGGGTTCAGGTTGCCCTTGAAAGCCGTTCCCGCTATGCCGCAGGCGTCCCGCGCGAGGTCGAGCGGAACCAGGTGATCCACGTTGATCAGATCGGCTCCCGACTCGACCATTCCGGGCAGAAGGGCCCGCGTGTCGCCGCAAATGTGTAGTTTCATCATGCCGCCTGCCTCAT
Source organism: bacterium (assembly GCA_013203855.1). Lineage (GTDB taxonomy): Bacteria > Sumerlaeota > Sumerlaeia > UBA8349 > UBA8349 > JABMPG01. Next base: position 3,289 of record JABMPG010000607.1, on the reverse strand, counting down.
GAATTGCCCGTGCGACACGCTTTTCGAAGGGCAGCGCGAACTGCGCGTAAAGATCCGACGAAAGCAGTGAAGCGGCCGCGTCCCCCGCGCCGATCATAGGCGCCCCGGCTTCGAGTTGAGCCAAGGCAAAATCGATCACCAAAGGCGTCAGAAAATCGAGGATCTCCCGCGCCAGGTCCGGCTCGGTCATCAGCATCAAGAGAAACTCGCTGACGCCGCAGGCAGAGCAGGCCTCGGCGAATGGCAGATCGGTCCACCCTAGCGTCAGGCATTCCCGGCCCGCCGATTCGGCCAGACGCCGAGCCGCGTCCACCCGGTCGGCCATCCGCGATCCGGCGGTTGTCGGATCGGGCCGCCCCAGCCGCTCGAGATCCTCCCGGGAGGAGACAAGATGCTTCAGGGCATAGGGCGGCTTGTCCTCGGGAAAGGCCATCTCCGCGCCCAGGTCCGCTGTGATCCGGAAGGCGTCCGAACAGACCGTAATCGCGTCGAGGGGAAAACGCTCCACCAGTGCGAGTTGCGCGTTCGCCAGCGCCTCGCCATTCGAAGCGAATTCCCGATAGCTCAGCCCCGCACGATCGGCCGCAAAAAACATCAGCAGAGGAAAAACAGGCGTACGGTCCGGCGTCTCCCTCCGCAATACTTTCATGCAACGGTCGAGACGATTCATCGGATGCCTCCTGTCAGCGGATCTGCCATTTCAGCAGGTGTGGGATCGGCGCCCTCGCCGGTCAACCATTCTCAAAACCCTCTTGTCTTCCACCTTATCAAAACCCAGTTTTGTGCCACATCTCTTGTTTCCTCGTCAGGATGGAGATTATCCCAGTGGGTTCACAATCCCCCACCAAGCCAGAATGGCCTGGGCCGCCCGCTCCGACGCCGGGCTTGCAGCAAACACCTGAACCGGCTCAGCGGGTTCCTCACCGAGAATCTCTTCCACCGCCGACTCGATAGCCGCCTGATCCATCTCGATCACCCGGTAGGAAACGCGCGCCTCCTCGGCAAGAACGGCCAGCGACTCTGTCTCGGAATACGCCCCGACCAGAATTAGCGGACGCCTCAGCAGAATCGCCTCGCGGGCCAGCCCCACCGAATCGGTGATGACTAACGGCGACCGTGCAACCTCCCGAATGAACGCAGGATGAGGCAGAGGACTCACGTCCCGGAGATTCGTCCGCCTTGGCAACAACGCCACCAGCGCATCGCAGATATGGGACTGAAGAGAGTGGACCGCCACGAAATGCCGGGCGGGATGGCGTTGCGACAGAGCGTCCAACGCCTCGCACAAAGGCCGCAGGCCATTCGCGTGATGCTCCCGCCGACTCAGAAAAGCAATTACTCGCCGCAGATCGGACTCCGACGGCACCGAGCCGTTCGGCAAGGGCATACTCAGCACCGGATCCGGCGGCTCGCTTTCCGACGCAAGCGACGCGGCCAGAACCTCGTCCGCCGGATCGCCCACTACACACGCCCAAGCATCCGCCTCGCCCCGGGGCTTGCCCTCCGGATCGAAAACACCCAAAGAAACCGGCTGATCCCCCAGCCGCTTCCGTAGCGCCTCCAGAGCCGTCTCATCGGGGCACAGATGCAACGCAGGCAGAGGTGTCAGCGCCGCCCGGTGCATCCAGTCCGGCATCGGACGTGACCCCGGTTTCGCGAAAACCCCCGCCCGCAAATGGATCAGTGGGAACCCTTTGAACCACGCGGCCAGACCCGCCGCCCAAGCCGTCGCGCTCGACCCGACCGCCACTACCGCCGCGGGCAACTGATGCCGCAGGAGACGCTCCGCCTGGTCCAGAAGCGCCGCATTCAGGTTCGCGTCGGCCAGATGGGGCTGCTTGACCTCCACCCGCGTATCCGGCACCACACCCGTCACCATCAGAGCCTGTGCGAGCTCCGTATCCTCTTGCCCGGTCGTCGCGACCCGCACCTGAAAGGGCGCATCCGGCAGCGCGCGCAAGCGTTGAATCACAGGTCCCGAAGCGAGAGCCTCGGACCGGGTGCCAATAACGAAAAGCAAAATCGGGCGCATACTCCTGAAAACTCAACCCTTCCCACAAGTTCACTTCAACCAAAAACGCCCGCCATGATGACAGGCCCCCCTTTCCTTCGCAAGCCAATTGGACAGAACAAAAAACGCCATCCGAAAGCCTCAAGAACGTCCCAAATTCGGAGAAAATTCGACTTGACTGTTCCCGGTGCCCCGTGTAGAAAAAGGGTTCTTTCATAGGGAGAAAGGCTAATCGGCCCCATCCCGTCTCTCCTCAAGACGTGCCCAGGTAGCTCAGTCGGTAGAGCAGAGGACTGAAAATCCTTGTGTCGCTGGTTCGACTCCGGCCCTGGGCACCATTCTTTTCCCGCCTTAAGTACTCTCCTCTCAGTAATCCATGATTCTGAGGCTAACTGTTTTGTTAAATCGGAAAAGGCTGCAATATGGCTGCAATAGCTGCATCGTATCTGCACTAACGCTGCATCGGTAAATAACCGCCCGCGTTACGCGGCTTGTCCTGAATCCGGCTACTCCCCGGCAGAGGGGGGAAAAAGGGAGATACAGCCCCAAAAAGATGAAGACAAGAGGCACTCCACATGCCTCTCCGGTTCAGTCCTGGCGTGACCTTCTTCCCGATGATCGACGTAGCCATCTTCCTGTTCGCCACGCACCTGAATGCAGGCTTCTATGTACCGAGCAGGACCTGCGGAATACGGTTTGGACAGACGAAAACTGAGGGGGCAGAGGATTCTGACCTTTCCCCTGCCCCACGGTTCCCTTCCTTGCGGTTCTACTCATGTTCCCCCTGCTCGGCGTCGAAATCCCGTTCGTACTCAGCGAGAACGGCAATCTCCTGGGGTTCGCACCCCAATGCCTGGCAAAGCCGCCAGAGGGTATCCCAACGGAGACTCCGATCCGAGTTTCTCAGATTCGCATAGATGCATTCCGGCTGAAGCCCTGCCTTCTCAGCCACTTCGGGAACGGTCATACCCCGCTCGCTCAGGAGGATTCGGAATTCCAATGGTCTCAATTTCATGAGTCCGTCTCCTCGAGTGTAGGTACTGGGTCCATTAGAAGAGTTCCCTTTGGACACGCCCCGGATAGATCGCTGAACCAGAGGCGGTCAACGGTTCAGGACCGTCAAACGGGTCGAGGTCTGCATCATCTACCTCATCATCCTCGGGTTCTTCGGGTGCGGGAGACCATGATTTCAGCGAAAAGAACTTGTAACGGTCGGTTGAAAAGTGCGGCGGGAGGCCGGTCGGTCGAAAAGTGCGGCACCCCAGACTGCTTCCCGGG
>JABMPG010000606.1 GCA_013203855.1 bacterium | reverse complement strand
GCGAGAAGAAGGGGCAGAGAATGGGGATAAGGGGAATCGTGAATCCGCCTGCGCTCCATTTCCCTGGAAAGTGCTGGCCCTTGCGGTTGTGCTTTTTTCGATTCCGCTTTTCGGGTATCTCTATCTGCCGATCCGGGCGGCGGATTCTCCTGCCATCAACGCGGGGGATCCCCGCAGGATGAGCGGCCTGGTCGGGCATGTGACGGGCGCGCAGTATCGATCGGTCCGCTTTCTGACCGTTTCGGATGGGATGGGCGGGCTTCGGCGTCTGGGGGCGGGCGAATTGCCGAGCTATCTGGCGGGGCGGGGACTCGGGATTGTGCGCTGGATGGGCGAGCAGATCATGCCCCACGATCCGCGTCGACCGGCACGGGGGGGCGTTTTGGGGATGATCCTGGCGGCGCTGTCGATCTTCGGATTCGTGCGGTTCTCTCGTTCGTCGCCGCTGGCCGGGGTGGGGTTTGGCGGGGGGCTTCTGCTGAATCTGGTCGTGGTCCTCTTGTATACGATTCCGGACATCGAGGTCTACCAGTTGCCGCTGTGGATTGGCGTGTGCGCTTTTGCTCCGCTAGGGCTGGTGGCGGCTCCGGAGCTGTTCCGGCCGGAGCAGGAGTCGGGGCTGGCGGGCCGGCGGAGCCGTCGGGCGATGGTGGCGGGCGGGGTCATGTTGGCTCTGGCGGCCTACGCGTTGTACGGATGGTTTCCTCCGGAGAAACAGGTGAACAAGTCGGAAGCCACCCAAGCCCGGGACTATGCGGTTTCGCTGATGAAGGCTCTGCCGGAGGGAGCCGTCGTTTTCACGCGAGGGGACTATGACATCTATCCGCTGTGGTATCTTCAGGTTTGCGAAAACGCGCGACCGGATGTGGCGGTGATCGGCTCGGGTTTCGTTTTCAGCCGGTGGTATGCGGCGATGCTGCGGGAAAACCTGCCGCCGGGGGTTGAAGTCTTTGTGGGGGACGAGCCGCCTTCGAGCCGAGCGCGATGGCTGGTGGCTTTTCTGGGCGGGATGGTGGCGCCGCAGGTCATGGCGGGACGGCCCACCTTCATCACGGCGCCTCAGCCGGGCGATCCGGATATCATCTATATGGGGCGACATTTCGAGTTAGTTCCGCGGCACGATCTGCCCGCGCCCCTGCCGGTGTCGGATGCGCCTCCGCTGGTCGTCTATGAGATCCGGGACCCGTCGGGTTTCTCGGCAAAGGCGGTGGCGCGTTTCCGGGAGATGTTCGGAGCGCAGGTAGATTTCTCTAATGTCAGGGCGGATTGACGACCTTTTCCGGGCCTCATTCCGGTTCTGGGGCTTTTCGGTTGCGTTCTCGATTGCGCCCCCCAATAATACCTTCCTTATGGCAGGGCCGGGCTTGCGTAGCACACCCTTTTCCCCGCTTCACCTGTCCTTTCTATGGCCAAGAAGCAGACCGACAAATCCGAAAAAGTCACTCCGATGGTTCGGCAGTACAACGCTATCAAGGCGAAGTATCCGAACTATATCCTCATGTTCCGCATGGGGGATTTTTTCGAGATGTTCAATGACGACGCGAAGGTGGCGGCGCAGATTCTGGGGATTACGCTGACGCGGCGTCCGTGGGGCGACGGGGCCGATATGCCCTTGGCGGGGGTGCCCTATCACGCGGTCGATACGTACCTGGCCAAGTTTATCCGCGCCGGGAAGAAGGTGGCGATCTGCGATCAGACGGAGGATCCGAAGAAGGCGAAAGGGATCGTGAAGCGGGAAGTGGTGCGAATCGTGACGCCGGGGACGATTCTGGAATCGGATATTCTCGACGATAAGGCGCACAATTTTCTCGCGGCGACCTGCGAACGGAAGGCCGGGGGGGACGGCGGCGCGGTCTGGGGTCTGGCCGTAGCCGATCTTTCCACAGGGTCCTTTGAGATCACGGAGTTTTCGGGGCCGCAGGCGGCGCGGCAGATTTTTTCGGAGATCGGGCGTCTTCAGCCCGCGGAAGTGCTGTTGCCGGATGCGCTGAGACGGCGCGAGGGCGAGTGGCTGGACCCAGCGATGAAGACGACCCTGAGCTGGCTGCCGGAGACGGATTTCGAGACGCTTTCAGCGCGCCGCCGGCTACTGGATCAGTTCCAGGTGCAAAGCCTGGAGGGATATGGGGCGGAGGGACTGGACGCGGCGCTGGGCGCTGCCGGGGCGCTCATTCAGTATCTGCGCGACACGCAGTTTTCGGTTCTGCGCCACATCAATCATCTGAACGTCTACAACCCGAGCGATTATCTCGTGCTGGATTTCACGACCCAGCGAAGTCTGGAAATCGTGCAGTCCATCCATGGCGGAGGGCGGGCTGGAACGCTGCTCGAGGTGCTCGACCATACCGTGACCGCGATGGGAGGGCGCATGCTACGGGGGTGGCTGTTGCAGCCGCTCAAGGACACCAAGGCGATCCGCGACCGGCTCGACGCCGTGGAAGAGATTTTCAACACGCCAACCCTCCGATCGAATCTCGAGGACTGTCTGCGCAAGGTGCACGACCTGGAGCGGATCATCAGCCGGATCGGCCTGGGGGTTGCGGGGCCTCGCGATCTGGCGTCTTTGCGGCAGTCTCTGCAACAGGTGCCCACGCTGGTTGACGCCTTCTCGGGGAGAAAAGGCGGGGCGGCGGCGCAGCGGAATCTGGGAGAGAACACCCTTGAGGTAGAACCGGAGACTAACGGCCCCAAGTCTTCCCTTCTCAATGCGCTGCGGGATCGCCTCGATCCTCATCCCCGGCTGCTGAGCCTGCTCGAGCGGTCCCTGGTGGATGCGCCTCCCTACACGCTCCGGGACGGTGGGGTGATCCGCGAGGGCTACAATTCGGACCTGGATGAGTTGCGCAACTTGGCGCGGAATACCTCGGACTGGATGGAGCAGATGCGGCAGTCCGAGATCCGGCGCACGGGCATCAACAACTTGAAGATCGGTTACAACAAGGTTTTCGGATTCTTTATTGAAGTGTCCAAGGGCAATGTGGCGAACGTACCGCCGGAGTACATCCGCAAACAGACGCTGGTCAACGCCGAGCGCTATATCACGCCGGAGTTGAAGGAGAAGGAGGAGGTCATCCTTCACGCCCAGGAGCGGATCGTCGAGTTGGAGCAGCGGCTTTTCGAGGAGGTCCGCAACGAGGCGGCATCGCGCACGCGGAGCGTTCAGCAGCTGGCCGATGCCATCGCCCGGATCGACTGCCTTTTCAGTTTGGCCGCAGCGGCCATCGCGGGAAATTACGTGAAGCCGGAGATTCACGAAGGGGATGGGATTGATATCCGTGCGGGCCGCCACCCGGTGATCGAGGCGCTTCAGAGCGACCGACCCTTCGTGCCGAACGACGTTCACTTGAACAATCAAAAGGATCAGATCCTTCTCATCACGGGCCCGAACATGGCCGGTAAATCGACCTTCCTGCGCCAGAACGCGCTGATCGCCATCATGGCGCAAATGGGCTCCTATGTGCCGGCGAAGTCGGCGCATGTCGGCATTGTCGACCGGCTGTTCTCGCGCGTCGGCGCCGCTGACGATCTGGCGCGCGGCCGCTCGACCTTCATGGTCGAGATG
>JABMPG010000605.1 GCA_013203855.1 bacterium | reverse complement strand
GGCCTGACCGGCCAGGCCGCCGTCCCTGAACGGACCCTCTTCAGTCAGTATTCCGGCAATCCCGACGTGGGTGACATCCGCCGGGCCGCCATCACCACACGCTACAAGTACGTTTACGATCCCCGTGACCAGGCCGAACTCTACGACCTTCTGGACGACCCCCTCGAAATGCACAATCTCGCCCCGGATCCCGAAATGAAACCCATCGTCCGCGATCTGCACGAACAAACCCGCCGCTGGCATGGGGAACGCGGGGACTGGGTCGGATACAACAACGAATAAGGAGACTCACTTTGGATAATCTGGAGCAGATTCTGGAAAAGATCGGCCAAAGCGAAGCACTGGAACTGTTCCAGCGCCACTGGCGGGAATCCATGTCCTGCTATCCTGCCTCCGGCCCCCATTTCCTCGCCCCCGACTTCGTCGAGCACTGGATGCGCCGTTCTAGCTGCCCTGCGGACGCCGTTGCCCCCTGTAAGGAGACCGCCGGGCGAATCCGGGAGAATCCGGACCTGGCTCGTCTCGCCTGGCACTGCTATCGGCTGGCGTACACCCATCTCGATTACACGGCGTCCTCGGTCCACGATTGGCCGGACATGAGCCAAGCCCTTCCCGATCACCCCGGCCTCTTCTTCTTCCTCCTGATTCTCGCTTCGGGCGAACTCACCGAGGCGGTTCACCGCCAGCGGGGAATTCCGGACGAATACACCGTCGCGGGTCTCAAAAACATTCCCGTCGCCCTTGATCGCTACGCTTATGCCCATGGCGGGGCACTGGGCGCCGAGAGTTTCCTCCTCTACTGGTATCGCAACCACACCTCGGGCGAGCTCTACCGAATCGGCCGGTTCCAATATAAGATTATCCCTCTCTGGGAAAGGGCCCACGTCCTCCGCCGTCGCGAAACGGGCGAGACCATCGCCCTCGCCACGGACGGAACGGCCTTTACCCCGGACGGCTCGATCCTGCAGGATCAGACGAAAAACACCGGCTGGACCGCCCGTTTCCTCGAGACGGACGCCGCCTTCATCGGCTGTCCCATTTCCCCCGCCGGTCCCGGCCTCCAAACCGAAATCGAACTTCCCCGCTCCGAGTGGGAATCGGTTCTGCGTCCCGGGGATTCGGTCCTTGACATCCACATCCCGCCCGGGGGCCGCATGGGCCTGGACGTCGTGAAGGAAACGTTGGACCAGGCCGCCAAATTCTTCCGCCTCTATTTTCCGGAGCGCCCCATCAAAGGCTTCTGCTGCGCGTCCTGGATTCTCAACCCTGACCTGGAGCAGATCCTCTGGCCCGATTCGAACCTGGCCCTTCTTCAGCGGGAGGTCTACCTCCTCCCGTGGCCGTCCCAGGGACAGTACGACGGCTGCATGTTTGTTTTCTGCGAGAAAGAACCCGACCCGGAACGCGTCCCTCGCGAAACACGACTTCAGACCTGCTTCGCCGATCACATGCTCCGTGGCGGACGGCTCCTTACCGGCGGCATGATCTTCCTCCTCAAGGACTTGGACCAGTTCGGGACGCAGTACTACCGCAAACACTTTCCGCCCGAGTTGGTGAAGAAATCGCCCGCCTGAGGAACCTGTCATGAGCCTGTCCGTCACTATTCCCCGAGCGATTCAACTCGTCATCGACGACATGGGCCGGCGCATGGGCATCAAGGCTCGTGGCCCCCAGGCGCGCCACGTCGTGCTTGATCGTCTCCTGGAAGCCGACGACTACGAGACCATCGCCCGCATCGGTCAGGCCACCGGCACCCGGCCCCAATGCGCGATGGAACTGTGCGACTGGGACCCTGGCCGACTGTGCGCCCAGGCACCCACTTCATCCTGGATGGGCAAGGATTGGGACAACTCCCGTGTTTATGGCGATGGCGAATGGGTCCGCCAGACGGCCGACATTTTCCGACGACATCCCCGCCACCTCGAATTCGCCCTCCACGGCCTGAGCCATGATTACTGGGAGGGCAACGTTTCGTGCAGAGGCGAATGGGTGGACGCCCGGACCAGCCGCCCCTGGCCTGCCGAAAACCTTCAGAGCCACCTCGACGTTTTCATGAAAATCCTGAGCGAGACGGGACTCGACCGCGATCTGCCTTACCGGGCTCCAGAGTCCTTCGTGCCCTGCTACTTCAATTACTACTGTCACGACGGCGATCCCGAATCGACTGGCGCCCTCATGGCCCGCAACGGCATCCGTTACGCCTCCACGCCGTTCACCCCGCCCGGATTCGCCACGCCTGGGTCTCCTCCCGAAATGGACGGCGTCTTCGACAGCGGACTCCTGCTCCTCGACCGCGATCACTGCGCGATCAACTGGGACCAGATGTCCGTCACACCGCCCCGTCCGCCCAAAACGTCCATCTGCGGCATCCATTGGGCCAACATCATCGCCGAAAAGCCCGAAGATAACCCCGCCATCGCCCGCCGTTGGATCGACTATCTGCTCTCGGTGGATCGCGAGCCCGGCCTCATGCTCGCCCCGAACATGGAACACTGCGTGTCCCAGTGGGCCTTCCACACCTTCGCCCGTATCATCTCCGCAGCCCCGGACGGCTGCCAGATCGACCTGACCGGCCTGCCCTCCCACGCTTGGGACGAGGGTTTCGCCCGGAGCCTCACCCTCGAATGGCATCTTTCCGAAGGATCGGAGGTCAAGGCCATCGAGTCAGAACAATTTCGCTTCATCTCCTCCGAGACCCGGTCCGGCAAGGCCCGCCTCACCCTCGCCCCTCTCAACCGCGGGGGGGGAACGATCCGGTTTTCCTGACCCGGCAGAAGCCGACCGCAAGGAATAGGGTTGGGCACATGCCAAAACAAGCAGTGAACTCTTGCGCATGATCGATCTCCCGGAGGGACTTGCGAAATCGGTGATTTTTCTTTTGGCTTGGGTGACGGTGGGGCTTGATTGGGGAGATCGAGGTGTTGGGAGTCGGATTGGCGCATCCTGGACAGTGTTCTTTTGTCGCGCGCGGGGCTTTTGCGCTTGCCGGGCGTGTTTTCGTGTTGTCAGGGCCGCGGCCGATGCCGGCGCAACTTGCCCAGAAAGCGCGAGAACACCGACTCGGTAGGAACGAGGGCTCGCGCACCCAGCGAGTAGAAGCCGCACAGGTCGCGCAACTCGCCATTGCGTCCCATCTCGCGCAGAAGCGCGGCGGTCGTCCCGTGCCCGAAAACCACGAAGGCGATGAGACTGTTCCACATCGCCCGGAGCGGGAAATCGTCGCGCCTGCCCTTGCGCTCGGCCTCCAGCACCCGCATCAGAGACTCATCCTCTCGACCTTTCCAAGCGCGCGCGGGTCTCCGGGGCAAGAAAGTCCCGATTCCCCCGCTCGCTCCTCCCCACCGAATTCTCCGTGTCGGCTGGGGTAACGAGACACGTGACACCCCATTCCACTCCCACCAGCGTTGCCCTCTCGATTACGCAAATCCCTCCCACCTTGATCCTTCACGGATGCGAAGAAGGCGGCGGCGGGAAAACATAGTTCCATCGGGAGCTCTGTGTTACTTTCACTTAGCGAAGGTGGAGAGAAACACAAGGAGCGTCCCGATGGTGACAGAATTGAAGCAG
>JABMPG010000604.1 GCA_013203855.1 bacterium | reverse complement strand
GGCGAACAGTATTGTTCTCGCTTCCCTTTTTTCTTTGTTTTCCGCATGATAGGAGCCTTGTCTCTCGCGCCTCCGTCGAGATAGCGCGGGTACTCTCTGTGGGATAACGATATGGATCAGGTCACTTTCGAACGTCTTGAGTTTCCGCGCGTGCTAGAGCATGTGGCGGAGTTTGCTGTTTCTCGTGCGGCGAAGCAGGCGGTTCTGGGGACGATGCCCTGGACCGAGGGGGGCGAACTCGGGCGGCAGTGGGATGGGGTGATGGAGGTTCTGGGAGTGCTGGACCGGGGCGGGTCTTTGCCTCTGGCCGGGTTTGACGACTGTGGGGAGACTTTGGCGCGTCTGGCCAAACCTCATGGATTTCTGGAGGCGGAGGAATGGCTGGGCCTGCGGGCCTTTCTGGGGATCGCCGCCGAGGTGCGGCATCTTATCGAGCATAATCGGGAGCAGATGCCGGCCTGCTGGGGCGAGGCGGGGAGGATCGGCGCGCTTCCCGAGGTGCGGCGGGAAATCGACCGGGTTTTTGATCTGGAAGGGAACGTGCGCGACGGCGCGAGTGAGGATCTGAAACGGTGCCGAGGCCAGATCCGCCGTCTCGAGAGGGAAGTGGAAAAATCGATCAACGGCCTTCTGAACTCGCTCGGAAAGGCAGATGTTCTGCGGGAATCGTACTGGACAATTCGGGCGGGCCGCCGCGTGCTCCCCGTGCGGGCGGCCAACCGCGGACGGGTGCCCGGTATCGTTCATGATGTTTCCAATACCGGAGAGACTATTTTCGTTGAACCGATCGAACTGATCGAGCCGACGAATCGTCTGGCCGAAGAGCAGAACCGCGAGCGGGAGATCATCATCCGAATCCTGAGTGAGTTGGCTTCGGAAACGCGCCAGTACGCGCCGGAGTTGAGCCGTAATCGACAGATTCTCGTCCAGGTCGATCTCTGGCATGCGCGGGCCCGGCTGGCCTATCGTCATTCCCTCCACCGGCCCGATATTCACGCCGACCGCTCTTTGCGGTTGGTCCAGGCCCACCATCCTCTGCTTTATTTTCAGGATCCGAAGCGCAGCATGCCCATGGACATGGCTCTCGATGCGGAGAACCGTGCCCTCATCATTACCGGCCCGAACACGGGCGGCAAGACGACGGCGCTGAAGACGGTCGGGCTTCTGATTCTGATGACCCAGTGCGCCATTCCGGTTCCACTTGGGCTCGATTCCCGCGTGCCTCTTTTCCGGCAGGTTCTGGCCGAGATCGGCGACGAGCAGAGCGTTTCCGCCGGGCTGAGCACGTTCTCCGCCCACATCCGCCGGATCTCGACCATCATCCGTCAGTGCGGCGTCGATTCGCTCGTGCTGCTGGATGAACTGGGCAAGGCGACCGATCCGCTTCAGGCCGGGGCGCTGGGACGAGCCATCCTGGAAGCGCTGATCGAGCGCGGCGCGCTCACTTTTGTGACGACGCATCTGCCGACGCTCAAGGACTGGGCCCACGATTCGCCCGCCGGGCGCAACGCGTCGTTTCGGCTCGATCCGCGCACGCATCGTCCCCAGTACCAGTTGCAGTTGGATACGCCGGGGATCAGCGAGGCTTTCATGATTGCGGAGGCGGAGGGGCTGCCCCATGAAATCGTCGAGAGGGCGAAGGAGCAGCTTCCGACGGAGGAGCGAAAGATGAACGAGCTCCTGGCCACCCTGCAGGATCGAGAGCAACTTCTGGAGCGCGAGAAGCGCAAGGCCCAGCACGCGCGGGAGAAGGCCAACAGCGAACGGAGAGAGTTCCGAAAGCGCCGCGCCGAGACAGAGAAGCGCAAGGCAGACCTGGACCTGCGGCTCGAGCAGGAGTACAAGCAACTTCTCGACCGGGCGCGTCAGGACATCGAAAAGCGGATCGCCAACCTGCCCTCGCGTCAGGCGATCTCCCAGGCCCGGCTCCAACTCGAGCGGGATCAGCGGAGCACCCAGCGGCGGATCGAGTCTATTCGTCGGCGGGAGGAGCAAATTCTTCAGTCGTCCGAGCCGCCCGCAGAGGAGGAAAAAGAACCCTATCAGCCGGCCGTGGGCGACTGGGTG
>JABMPG010000603.1 GCA_013203855.1 bacterium | reverse complement strand
GTCCTGGAGCAGGTCAAAATGAGAGGGGAGGGTCATGCCGGCCAAGGCGAGGGGAAGGGTCCACTGACAGTAGACTGGACCCGAGGCATCGGTTCGGCGTTCTCCGAAGGCGTCCCGGATGACGATGGCTCCGTCTCGGATCTCGCCCTTTTCTTTGAGGCTTGCCGCGGCGATTTCTTTCCCGTCTCTGTCGCGGGCTCCGGTAAGGATGGTCCAACTCTGGAGTCGGCCCTGGGCGTGAGAGATCTCGGCCTCGAGCCAGTTGGTCTCCGCACTGTACTGGGTCTCGCGCTTGACGGTGAGGCGGTCTGGGGCGGCTTGGACGATCTCGAGCCGGCCGACTTCGTCGGCGTATTTCTCGGGCGGGGCATCGCGGCCTTTGACGGCCTTGCTCAGCTTGTGCAGGTAGCTGTAGACGAGGCGCTTGGAGCCGGCATTGGGAAGAGTCTGGGCCCGGACATAGCCCTGGTATCCCTGGAGGGCGATGTTGGTCTCGTCAGCGTCGACGCGGGTTCCAGCGGGCGCGGCAAGGACGGGCAGGCGTCCGACAGCGGCCAGTCCGGCGGCGAGGGCGGCGGTCTTGAGGAAGAAGCGGCGGTTCATTTCGCGGGTGGTCATGCCGTCACCTCCTCTTTGGTCAGGCGGGCGTAAAGTTCGATGTATTCGGGATAGAGGTTCTTGCCGTGAAGGAGCTGGGGATTTTCGGGCTCGGGCTGGATCTCTGCTTTCTGGATGAACTCCCGGGCGAGTCGGTGATGCTCGGCGAGGACCTCCTTCATCGCGGGATCCTCGGCGAGGTCCTTCATCTCGAGGGGGTCTTTCGTGATGTTGTAGAGCCGGGTGGGCTGGTCGTAGTCGAAGATGGTCTTGTAGTCGGCGGTGCGCACGGCGAGGGCGGTGGGACGGGAGGTCTCGCCAATGACATGGTCACGCCACTCGGTCTCCTTCCCTTCGAGAAGGGGCCGCCAGCTGCGGGCAAAGGTCATTTTGGGCAGGAGGGGCATCTCGGCGTAGTCGCAGACCGTGGCGGGGATGTCGACGCCGGTGACGAGGTGGTCATGATCCCGGACGCCGGCCTGAACGACGCCGGGCCAGCTGACGATGGTGGAGACCCGCCAGGCCCATTCGTCGAGTCGGCCCTTCGCCACGTGTCCGTGATGTCCCAGGCCGTCGCCGTGATCGGCGCAGAAGATGAAGAGGGTATTGTCCGCGAAGGGGGAGCGTCGCACGGCGTCGTAGATGCGACCGACTTCGCGGTCGACCATCTCGACCATGCGGAAGTAGGCGTAGCGATAGTAACGCCAGTCCTGCTCGGACCAGTCGCGGCCGCCAATGTCTTCGAAGTCGGGGGACAGGGAGGGAAGCTGGTCGGGAATCTGTTCCGCGAAGCCGTATTTCGCCCCGTTGGCTTTGTCCGTAAAGGCAAAGCAGCAGTCGTGGGGGTTGAGAAAACCGGCCGAGAGGAAGAAAGGCTTGTCGCTCTTGCGATTCTGGAGGAAGGCCACGGCGGACCGGGCCACGTCGGAATCGCCGAGCTCTCCGTGGGAGGACCCGGCGACGAGAATGTCGAAACTCTCGGCGACTTTCCGGCCGGTCACATGCCATTTCCCGGTGTAGACCGCGTCATAACCGTGTTTGCGCAGCCACTGGCCCAGGTCGGGCAGGTCGGGCAGAATGGGAAAGCCGTTGATGATACAGCCGTGTTCCTTGGACATCCGGCCGGTGAACCACGAGGCCCGCGCGGGGCTGCACATGGGCATAGTCGCGTGGGACTCCATAAAAGAGTACCCCTCCGCCGCGATCCGGTCCATGTTCGGCGTCTGCACGTCCGGGCACCCATAGGCCGACAGGACCTCGTGGTGCAGCTGGTCCACGTGAACGAAAACCATGTTGGGGCGGGATGGCACTCTTACAACTCCTGTATCGGAATAGAAGATTACTTGGAGACTTTTTTCTTGGTGGTGCCGCGCTTCTCGATCACCTCGTCAATCAGGCCATACTCCAAGGCCTCGACGGGGCGCAGTAAACGGTCGCGGTCCGAATCTTTCTCCACCTGCTCGACGGGCTGACCTGTGTGCTCGGCAAGGATTTCGTTGATGCCCTTCTTGACTCGGATCATCTCGCGGGAGTGAATCTCGATGTCCGAGACTTGGCCCTGGAACCCGCCCAGGGGCTGGTGAATCATGATGCGGGCGTGAGGAAGGGCGAAGCGCTTGCCATGGGCGCCGGCCGCGAGAAGGATCGCGGCCATCGACGCGGCCTGCCCGACGACGGTGGTATTCACGTCCGGCTTGATGAACTGCATCGTGTCGTAGATCGCCAAGCCCGACGTGACTATGCCACCGGGACTGTTGATGTAGACCGTGATGTCCTTGTCCGGGTCGTCATACTCGAGGAAAAGCATCTGGGCGATGATGCTGTTGGCCACCATGTCGTTGATTTCGGTGCCCAGGAAAATCACCCGGTCCTTGAGCAGGCGTGAATAAATGTCATAAGAACGCTCGCCGCGCTCGCTGTGTTCGATGACGATGGGAACATAATAACTCATATCGGGAAAAATCTCCTCCCAGCGAGGGAATCCTGGTTTATGGCACCCCGAATCCCAAAGGCACGGCTGTGGTGCCGCAAGGGTCGAAAGAACCAGTGGCACTATCCCCGAAACACCCCGCGCAGGCAAGGAGAAATTGAAAGAGGAAGAGTCAGGCGTGTACGACATAAACAGGGGTTCGGGTGTTTTTCTTCTTTTTTCTCCGGAAGTCTGCAGTATAGTATGCTTCAGAAAGGAGCATCGCTATGCCCAGTCTCGAATCCCTCGCCCGCCAGTGGAACGATGTCCTTGCCCAGATCGCCGCCCTGGGGCCCATGCGGCCCGGAACCGTCTGCCAGCAGAAGGTGAAGTACTGCGCCAAGAACGGGACCGAAAAGTTCAACGGCCCCTATCCAATCCTCACGTTCAAAGAGAAAGGCAACAAGACCCGCACCATTCGCCTTCGCTCGGCCGAAGAGGCCGAGATCGCCGGGAAGCAGATCGAGGCTTTCCGGGACTTCAAGCGGCTGACTCGTGAACTGGTCCGCATCGGTCGGGAAATGGCCGATTTTGAAATGGCCGGGAAATCGGACGCTAGAGCGCTTCTCTAAAGTTCTCTTTTGATCCTACAGGTTGTAGCGTTCGCCTTCTCGCGACCGATCAGCCAATTCAG
>JABMPG010000067.1 GCA_013203855.1 bacterium | reverse complement strand
CGGTTCTTCGCATTGCCTTGGAAGGTGATCATCTCGAAATAGGGGATCATTCCCTGCTCTCGGGCCCAACGCCACATGGCGGGCAGCTCCCGGTAATTGTAGGAACAGATGATCGTCTCGATGCCCAGATCGTGGTCCTCATCGGGATATCCCGCCTCTCGCAGGCAATCCAGCCCGCGATGGATGTTCTCATAGGCGCCACGCTGGGCCACCAGGAAATCCTGCGTCTGCGGGTTCAGGCTGTTGCATTTGACCACGGGCTCCACCCCGAGATCGTAGAACTGCTTCGCGAGATCCGGCGTGATGAGAGTGCCGTTGGTAAAGAGATCGATCGCCACGCCCTGAGCATGCAGAAACGCCATGATCTCGTCCACATGGGGATACATCAGCGGCTCGCCGCCGCCAATCAGGATTACCCGGCGCACGCCCAGGTCGATCCCCTGGCGGATGGCGTCGAGAATCTCACCGAGGCTCAGTTCATTGCGAAGTTTGCGGCCCGAGCCATTATAGCAGTAAATGCACCGAAGATTGCAGATGTGGCTCGTCTCGATCTCCATGGTCAGGAGCCGCCCGTTGTCGCGTGCAAAGGCGATCTCCTCGTCCGTGAAGTGCCGGCCCCAGCGTTTCTTGTTCAGATCCGTCACGATAGGAATTTCTCCAAGTCGGGTCTATTCACCCCGGCGGTCCAGGAATGTCACTCGCTTGCGGCGGCCCGGTCGATACATCTGGTCGTTGATCTCGGCCTCCGACACCAACACAATCTCCGGCACGACCCGCAGACGGCTTCTCAGCAGATCCTCCAGGTTCCGTCGGTCCACGGACGGATCCTTGACATGAACGTATACCACAACGCGGTCCGTCCCGTCGTCGCTTTTCCCCACCTCCACGCATGCGCCCGCCACGTCGGCCCGACCTTCGAGAGCCGCGACGATCGCGTTCGGAAACACTGTCGTTCCCTTGAACTTGAGCATCTGGTTCTTTCGCCCCAGGATCGGCCCGAGACGTGGCGAAAACCGCCCGCAGGAACAGCGCTCGGTCATCAGGAACGACACGTCGCCCGTCCGAAATCGCACCAGCGGCATCCCCCGCACGCCCAGCGGGGTCACGACCACCTCGCCCGTCTCTCCCGCCGGAACGGGCCGGCCCTCGTCGTTCACAATCTCGACCACGAGCAGTTCGGGCCGAAGATGCCCGCCGCGCCGCTCAGGGCATTCGCAGAAGGTCGTGGCGATCTCCGTCGAGGCATACGTCGAGTAGAGAGGCGCGCCCCAAGCCTCTTCGATCAGCCGCGCGGACGGCAGGAGATCAAGCGAAGCGTCGCGGGTCGGCTCCCCGATGGCAATGAGACGCCGCATGCCCGCCTGCGCCGGATCCTCGCCGTTTTCCAGGGCATGCTCGGCGATCTTTCGCATCAGGGACGGCACTCCGACGATCTGGTTCGCGCCGGTGCTCTTCAGCATCTGCCACTACTGAGCCGCGCTGCCCGATCCGGCCCGCACCATCCGAGCCCCGAGGCGCACGCCGCCCAGAAAATACGCCAGCCCCGCCATGAAACATCGGTCCAGTGCCGCGCAAACCAGCATTGTATTGGCCGGTCCGACACCGATCATCCCAAAGGCCCGCTCTTCGTTATAGGCGATCCGCGAGAGATCCGATGCGGTCTGCATCAGCGCGCACGGAGCGTCGCTGGTCGTCGCCGACGTGAGACAAACATCCACGATCTCGGCTTCGGGCACGGCCAGAAACTCCCCATTGCGCTCGGAAAGATCCGACTTGCCCGTGCAGGGCAGTCCGGTCAGATCGCCGAGAGATCGAACGGACCGCCAGTCGAAATCATGTTTCCGGAAAAGATCGCGATAGAAGGGGGAATGGCCCGAAACGAATTCGAGCTGGCGCCTCAGAAGTTCGGCCTGCACCGCCCCCGCCTCACCGGGAGAACACCGCTCCAGGTCGCGGTGCTCCGCAGCCGGACAGGGGGCGATCAGGTCTGGGACAAGGGAAGAATTCAGATCAGGCAACGCCATGCTCCTCAACCCAAACAGTATAGGTTTCCCCTTCGCGGGAGGCAAGAGCGATGTGGCGGAATGGCAGGACAGCAGGGAGATCTCAAGTCAGCGATTTGAATCAGGATCTATGGATAGACAATGCAAGCAGAGATTTTCGGATCCGTGTGAGTTTCGCCTTGAGTGTGGCGGAATCGGGAAACTCATGTTCCCACACGCGGACCACCGTCCACCCCCTGGCGCGCAGTTCTCGACCGATGGTTCGGTCCCTTTTTCGGTTCCTGTCGATTTTCATGACCCAATAATCCCGGTTAGATTGCGGGATTCGGCAGTCTCTTGGGCAACCATGCCAGAAGCACCCGTCAACAAACAGCGCAATCCGAGCCCGTGGAAACACGAAATCTGGCTTGCCACTGATAGAATATTTCCTTCTCCAACCGACCAAACCCGCTTTCTTCAGAACCTGCGCCATTCTTGCTTCCGTGGATCTATTGCCATGGGATTTCACCTTGGCCATGATCTCGGACCGTCTTCGCGGGCTGACATTATCCATCTATTGCATCTTTCAGATTTGCCGGGATTTGGATGAGAAGCGACTTGTCTGTCTCCACTTCGGCGACTCTCCGATTGTACTCTTTGAGAAGTGAAGCGATGCCCTTGCGAATTCCCCCCTCGGAGAAGGAGGCAATCTCGTCGAGATTCTGGGCCACGAAAGATTCGATGGATTCCACGGTTGTCCGATGCAAAGACTGCAAAACGACGTTCTGCCGGGTCCCAACCAAACAGGATTCGGGTACGAGGAGATACGATCGGAGGCCCTCAACCTGATTCTCTTTGCAGCGCGCGTAGTGGCCTCCCATGGGCGCAACCGACACATGAAAGGCCGTATCGCCGATCTGAAAATCACCGTGACTGCCTGTCTGTTGGTCAGCCGTGCTATATGACCGGTTGGGGATTTCAGCTTCCGGAAATCTCATCTGTAATTTCGCGCCGACCAGATGCTGCGTAACCGCCCCGGCCCGATTCCCTCCATGGGATGCTTCCACAATTGCGGTCATGTGCGTTCGGGTGGAGACACTGGAATCGTACGAGAACGCCAGGCGTTTCTGGCCCCGGTACTCCTCGTGGTGTTCACAAGCGGTTTCTGACATGAGAGTTACCTTCCCTTCGAATGAGACAAGCCAAGTCACACAGTCTGGAGACCAGATAGGTTGGCGTCGCGCAGTCTATTCCAAGGCTCGATCAATACTTGCGGAAGAAACCCGGCAGGAATTCCCAGTGGTATGCCACTGAGGGCCAGGGTCAGATTGCGTCCGCCGTGGCGTAAACTAGCCAGCGTCGTGGTCCGATTCCGCACCGCAAGCCGTTGCCAGGTTCGTTGCTGCATTGGATAGACCAACATGGAGGTGATATTGGGAGCGTCATAGAGGGCCGCATAGGCCAAGACCTGGTGCAGATCATGGCGGTGCTCACAGCGAAGTTGCTCGCTGACTTCGGCCCAGCGCTGATCGTCCAGCTCCTCAAAGTGCCCCTTATATTTCGCATCAACGATAAAGACATCGTCGCCGTTGCGGATGACAATGTCTGGTGCCAGACTGCCTAGGCTGCTTCGCGAGCCGCGTTCCCAAACCAACGGAACGGTGGTTTCTCCAGCGTGAGCGGAGCGCACCTGACCGCCAAATTGACGAGCCCAGCAACGTGTCACACATTCAACCCAGCGCTCGAAAATCTCGTGCATCGGCAAGCTCCAGGAAAGGCCATCGGTTTCAGATGTGCCAGCGATTCCTCGCTCATCGATCAGCCAGCCCAAGGCCTGTAAGCCGACTCTCAGAAATTCTGAGGGTAATCCATCCAAGCGCATGAGCTGGCCCAGCGCATGGCGGTCTTTAGTC
The DNA here is from genome assembly GCA_013203855.1 of bacterium. Classification (GTDB taxonomy): domain Bacteria; phylum Sumerlaeota; class Sumerlaeia; order UBA8349; family UBA8349; genus JABMPG01. The sequence continues at coordinate 1,008 of JABMPG010000067.1, read as the reverse complement.
ATGCTCGCACCATATCTACCCTCCATCCGACATGCCCCCATGTCATCTTGAGATCTTTCGTCTTCTGATTAACTTCCTGAACAATATCGACTTCTTCCCCGGAATTCAAGCGATCTCATTGCCTCTTGACAACCCCCTGTCCGAGTCGCCTTAATGGCTGTTGCGCAGCCGCCTTCGGGCGGACGAAAGGACCTGTCTCATGCCTGTTGTTTCTCCCCTGCCCCGCAAAGGCGCTATTGCTCTCAGCGAACTGTCCGAACAGGACTTACGCCCCTTGAAGGGGCGACGCGTGCTTATCGTGGGCGACCTGATTCTCGATCACTATCTCTGGGGCGAGGTGGAACGCACCACTCCCGAGGCCCCGGTCCCCGTTGTCCGGCACGAACGGGACAGTTGGATTCCCGGAGGCGCGGCCAATGTGGCCCATAACGTTGCCGCCCTCGGAGGCGAGCCACGTTTGATCGGCGTGGTGGGGAAGGACTCCTATTTCGATCAGTTCCGGGCCTGCCTGCGCGAGTGCGGTGTCTCCCCCCGCTACGCCGTGACCGATCCGGACCGGCCCACCACCGTCAAGACCCGCGTCGTCAGCATGGGCCAGCAACTCCTCCGTATCGACCACGAGGATACTTCGCCTCTGCCCCCGGCCATCAAACAACGCCTCATTCGGATTATCGAAGCGGAAACGCCCAACTGTCAGTCGGTTATTCTGAGCGACTATGCCAAGGGCGCGCTGGATCCCGAAATCATCGCGGCGGCCATTCGGGCCGCCCATGCCGCGGGCTTGCCGGTCCTGGCCGACCCCAAGGGCCGCGACTACAGCCGTTACAAAGGCGTGGACGTGCTGACTCCCAACCAGAAAGAAACGGCCCTTGCCTCAGGCATCTCGATCCGGGCCGGCCGCTCCAGATCTTCCTCGGCCCGGATCGAGATGCCTGAGGCAAGGGCCGTTTCTTTCTGGTTGGGAGTCAGCACGTCCACGCCTTTGTAACGGCTGTAGTCGCGGCCCTT
>JABMPG010000602.1 GCA_013203855.1 bacterium | reverse complement strand
TCGGCAGGCGGCTTCCGTGGCGAACTGGGCCTCAAATTCCGGCAAGTTTCGGGGATATTCCCTCATATGCCGAGATACTACATCTTGTATCTACATCAGTCAAGGAGATACCCCTTTTCTCCGATTTCTACCACTGTCCGCTCAATGTGGTCCATCTCGATGTCGTCGCGCCAGTGTGGGCTTCCGAAGGGAAACTCCTGGCCTTCCTGGTTCTGCGGATGGATGCGAAGGATCGCCTGTACCACCTGATCGAAAAGTGGCCCACACCCAGCGCCAGCGCCGAGACTCTTCTCGTGGAGCGCCAGGGAGACAAGGTGGTATTTCTAAACGAGCTGCGACATCAGTCGGGAACGGCCCTGTCTTTGAGTTACCCCCTTTCCCGGCTGGACGTTCCCGCCGTTCAAGCGGTTCTGGGGCAGCAGGGGCTTTTTGAGGGAAATGACTATCTCGGAATTCCGGTGGTGACCTATCTCCGGGCGATTCCCGACTCGCCGTGGTTCATGGTGGCAAAGGTGAACAAGAGTGAGATCCTGGCGGAGGCGCGGAGACGCGCGAGCGTGATTGCGGCAGGCGTGGCGCTTTTCATCATCGTGGGCGGAATCGGAACGGCTTATTCCTATCGGCGCTATCAGGCCCGCCTTTTCGAAAAAATGTACCAGTCTGAACGGGCGCATCGGGAGGCCCAGGAGGAATTCCGCACGACGCTTTACAGCATCGGGGATGCGGTGGTCACGACGGATCGGGAAGGGCGGGTGCACCGGATGAACCCAGTGGCCGAGCATCTGACGGGCTGGTCGGAAGCGGAGGCCGAGGGAGAGCCCCTGGAAGAGGTCTTCCGCATCGTGAACGAGGAAACGCGCGTTACGGTGGAAAATCCAGTGACGCGGGTTCTGCGTGAAGGGACGGTCGTGGGTCTTGCCAATCATACGGTTCTGATCGGTCGGAATGGCATGGAACGTCCTATCGCAGACAGCGGAGCGCCGATTCGTGGCGAGGATAATGCGATCGCGGGCGTGGTGCTGGTTTTCCGAGATCAGACCGAGGAGCGTGCGGCCGAGGAGGCTCTGCGGGAGGCGAAAGCCCTTCTTCAGGCGGCCATGGACAATAGTCAGGCGGGGATTTCTATCGCCGACGCGCCTTCTGGAAACCTGCGCTATGTAAATGACGCCGGGCTGGAAATCCTGGGGTTGACGCCGGCATCCCGTGCAGGCGATGTCAATGTGGAAGAATATGGGAAGAACTGGGAAATTCGGGATCTGGAAGGCAACCCTCTCCCAACGGATGCCATCCCTCTGGCTCGCGCCCTTCTGGGCGAAACAAACTCCCGGGAGTTCATCCTTCGACGAGGCCCCGGAGACGATCGCATCGTGTGGGTAAACGCGTCGCCGATCCGGGACGGCCAGGACGAAGTGACCGCGGCCATGGCGGTGTTCCTGGACGTCACTGAGCGCAAGAGAGCGGAAGAGAATTTGAGGGAGACGCGGGATTACCTGGAGAGTCTGTTTCGCCACGCAAACATTCCGATCATCGTGTGGGATGCGGAATTTCGGATACGTCGATTCAATCATGCGGCCGAGGCCTTGACCGGCCGAGCGGCCGAAGAGGTTCTGGGAGAGAGCGTGAAGAATCTCTTCCCGCCCGACCAGGTGGAGCGTTCGATGCGGCTGGTTGAGAAAACGAGGACCGGAGAACGCCTGGAGACCGAAGGGATCGATGTGATTCGGGCTGACGGCGAGGTTCGATCGGTTCTGTGGAACTCGGCGACGATTTTCAACAAGAGCGGGAAGGCGCCGGTGGCGACAATTGCCCAAGGGCGCGACTTCACCAACCGCAAGCGGGCCGAGGAGGAGCGGGAAAAAGTGGAAAGCCAGCTGCGCCAGGCGCAGAAGATGGAGGCCGTGGGACGTCTGGCGGGAGGGGTGGCTCATGATTTCAACAACATGCTGGCCGTGATCACGGGGCATGTCGAGATGGCTCTGGCCGCGATCCTCCCAAACGGTCCCCTGCACTCGGATCTACTTGAAATTCAAAAGGCAGCGCACCGTTCGGCGAATCTAACCCGGCAACTGCTGGCGTTCGCGCGAAAGCAGACGATCGCGCCGAAGGTGATCGACCTGAATCAGGCGATTTCAAGCATGCTGAAAATGCTGGGCCGGCTGATCGGCGAGGATATCGATCTGGTGTGGAAGCCGTTGGAGTCGCGCTTGCCGGTGAAGATAGATCCGGTTCAGCTCGATCAGGTCCTGGCGAACCTGGCCGTGAACGCCCGGGACGCGATCTCGGGCGTGGGAAAGATGACGATCGAGACGGGCGAGGCGGAGTTCGACGAATCGTATTGCGCGGGACATCCGGGTTTTTTGCCGGGACACTATGCGATGCTCGCGGTCAGCGACGACGGATGCGGGATGGACAAGAAGACTCTCGCGCGACTGTTCGAGCCGTTCTTCACCACCAAGGATCAAGGGCTGGGCACGGGCCTGGGGCTGGCGACGGTATACGGGATCGTCAAGCAAAACGACGGTTTCATCAACGTGTACAGCGAGCCGGATGAGGGGACGACTTTCCGAATCTATTTTTTGTGTCACGAGTTGGAGCCTGTGCAGGCGGCCGTGGCACCGGAATCTACGGGCAGGCCCATGGGGACGGAGACGATTCTTCTGGTGGAGGACGAGGAATTGCTGCTGAAGCTCGGACAGCGGTTGCTGGAAGAGCTGGGCTACCATGTGCTCGCGGCGGAGAGCCCGGTGCGGGCGCTCGAACTGGCCCGGGAATACAAGGCGGAGATCCAGCTGCTGCTGACCGATGTCATCATGCCGGAGATGAGCGGCCGGGATCTGTACTATAAGTTGATCGAGGTCCGGCCGGAGCTGAAGTGCCTCTTCATGTCGGGTTACACCAGCAATGTTATTGCCCATCGCGGGGTGCTGGACGAAGGGGTGCATTTTCTGCAGAAACCGTTCTCGGTTAACGTTCTCGCGACCAAGATTCGCGAGGCGCTGGAGGATTGAGCAGAAGTCCAGGGCTGGGACTTTGGCGTTCGGAGTTCGATCCTTTAGATCCGGACCCCCCGGTGCCCGGTGGTTGACGGGGATAGGGATCGGGGTTAGACTGGTAGAGCTCTTTTGGGAGGCGCTTTGGCCAGATCGTGTGTCCGGCCCATCGTTGCATGGAATCCTTTGGCCGGTCCCGGATCTTTTCCGGGGACGAAGTGGGTTTGTCGAGATGGACGTTTTCCAGGTTATTCAGTCGGGCAACAATCGAGGGTTGGAGCGCATGCTCTCGAACGGTCTGGACATTCATGCTTGGCGTGACGGTCATACGCCTCTGCACCTGGCGGCAGAGCTGGGCGAGTCGCGGATGGTGGAGCGGCTGCTTCGGCGAGGGGCCTACGTCAACCAGTATGGCCCGGACGGAGAG
>JABMPG010000601.1 GCA_013203855.1 bacterium | reverse complement strand
GGCGGTGCCTACAGCTACGGCACTTTTCGAACCGCTATTATTCTGGAGGAAACTGCGGACTGGGCCGTCTGGCGAACTGCCATCGGAGCGTCCTTCGGCGCGGTCGCCACGTTCATGTCCGTCCTGTCTCTCTGGCGATCTTTCAAGCCTCGCTTCTGACACCATTTACATTCCATACCAATCTGATAAGATGGAACCTGCGCGTGAGAGAGAAGACTCGCCAAAGGATAGGTCTTGACCATGGAAATGCAGAAGACAACCCTCGACGGACTGACTCCCCGTGAGATCGTTCGGGAACTCGACAAGTACATCATCGGGCAGAATGACGCCAAGAGAATGGTGGCCATCGCCTTGCGTAATCGCGCCCGGCGCAAGAGACTTTCCGAGGACCTGCGCGACGAAGTCAGCCCGAAGAACATCCTCATGATCGGCCCCACCGGCGTCGGTAAGACCGAGATCTCCCGCCGACTTTCCCGCCTCGCCGGAGCCCCTTTTCTCAAGGTCGAGGCGTCTAAGTACACCGAGGTTGGCTACGTCGGCCGAGACGTGGAAAGCATGATCCGCGACCTCGTGGAGATCGGCGTCAAGATGGTCCGCGACGAACGTCGCGCCGACGTCCTGGAGCGCGCCACCGAAACCGCCAACGTACGTCTTCTTGACATGCTCCTCCCCCCACCCGGACTCCGGCTCGGAAAAGAGCCTCAGCCGGCCCAGCCCTTCGGGTTCCCGGGCGTTCAGATCCAGAAAGAATCCGAAGAGCCCGCGCCCGCCAACCAGATGAGCGAAGAACGCTACGCCCGCACTCGCGAAAAACTGCGTCAGGGCCTGATCAACGGCGCGTTCGAAGAGCGAGAGGTTGAGTTCAAGATCAAGGCCAAAGGCGGAATGCCCGGCAATGTTATTGGCATCGGAATGGGCAGCGAAAGCGCCATGATGGGTCAGGTCCAGGACATGATCGAACGTATGATGCCCCAGGAGCCCAAGGAGAAGAAACTTCCCATCCGCCACGCCCGACAGATCCTCGTGGACGAGGAGGTCGACCGCCTCCTCGATATGGACAAAGTCGTCGTCGAAGCTCTCGACCGCGTCCAGCAGTCCGGCATTGTCTTCATTGACGAAATCGACAAAATCGCCGGACGCAACATCGGCGGTCACGGTCCCGATGTCTCCCGCGAGGGCGTCCAGCGCGACATCCTTCCCATCATCGAAGGCTCCACCATTGCCACCAAGTACGGCATGGTCTCCACCGAACACATCCTCTTTATCGGCTCGGGCGCCTTCCACATGACCAAGCCCTCCGACCTCATCCCCGAGCTCCAGGGCCGCTTCCCCATCCGCGTCGAGCTCACTGCTCTGGGCAAAGAAGAATTTCGCCGCATCCTCAAAGAACCGTACAACTCTCTCACCCGGCAGTACCAGGCGCTCCTCGAAACGGAGGACGTCAAGATCACCTTTACCGATGACGGCATTGATCAGCTCGCCGAGTGCGCCTCGGTCGTCAACCAACAGACCGAAAACATCGGCGCCCGCCGCCTGCATACCGTGATGGAAAAAGTCTTCGAGGAGATCTCTTACAACGCCCCTGACTTGGCCGGCCAGGAAATCGTCATCGACCGAGATTACGTGAACCAACGCCTCGCCGACATCGTCAAGGACCAGGATCTCAGCAAGTTCATTCTCTAGGCCGGGAGGGACAGACCGGTGCAGACGGGTATCGTCTTCGACCTCAAGGAATTTGCCGTCCATGATGGACCCGGCATCCGGCTGACCGTGTTCCTCAAGGGATGCCCCCTGTCCTGCGCCTGGTGCCACAACCCCGAGGGACTGGCTCCCGGTCCAGAGATATCGCAAGGTCCTACCGGCCCGAGACGAATCGGACGAGAATACTCCGCCTCGCAGCTTGCCGGTCTCATTCTGGAACAGCGGGACGTTCTCCAGCTGGCGGGAGGCGGCGTCACCTTCTCGGGTGGGGAGCCCCTCATGCAGACCCCCTTTCTCCTCGACTTCATGGACCGGATTGGCGACCTGCACAAACTTCTCGACACTTCCGGCTATGCCTCCGAGGAGGATTTCCGGGCCGTTGCCCGGAAATGTGATTTGATCTATTTCGATCTGAAGCTGACGGATGACGCCCTGCATCGGCGCTGGACGGGAAAATCCAATGCGCCCATTCTGCGGAATCTTCGGGTTTTGAACGAAATGCCCGTCCCGGCAGTGATCCGTGTCCCGCTCGTGCCTGGCGTGACCGATACATCAGATAATCTCGCGGCGATCGCCCGTCTGGCCGCCGGGGGAAAGAGTTTGTGGGAGGTCCATCTACTGCCTTACAATAGGGCGGCCGGCGGGAAATACGAGGCGATGGGGCGTGCTTTCGCCCCCCAATATGACGAGTCCCGGGCCCCCAACTCAGCGCTGAGTTTTTTTGAAGACCTGGGTGTCAGAGCGAGGATTCGATGAACGCCAGATTGCAGGATCTGAGGGAAAGGGTGCGGCGCCGGGACTTCGGCCAGTATCGCAAGACAGACCTTTCGGACATCCGAACGGAGTGCGACAGGCGCAGCCTTTCGTGGACCGAACGGGCTTCCCTCCTTACCCAGCGACAGTGCCAAGCGGAACGTCCCGTAATACTTCCCGAAGAAAGAATTGTTTTCACTCGCACTGTGCCCGGCGTGCCCCCGCTGTATTCCGAAGAGGAATGGGATCGGCTTTTTGAGGGAAAGAGGGCCCATGAACTGGGGCCTATCAGCAACATCTGCCCCGCGTGGGACCTGCTCCTGCGGCAGGGGCTCCTCGGCCGGAGAGAGATCGCTCTGGAAGGGCTCGCGCGATACGCCGCTGACCCGGCCGCGGTGGAGTTCCTGAGCGCCGCGATACAGACGATCGATGCCGTTCTCGACCTGACGCATCGGTACATGCTGGAAGCCCGCAAGCAGGAACGGTCGGATCTCGTCGAACTTCTCTCCCGTGATCCGGCCCGGCCTGCCCGTACG
>JABMPG010000600.1 GCA_013203855.1 bacterium | reverse complement strand
GGCGTGGCGGTCGCGCTGGATCACCTGTGTGGAGACGGGCGCGGGCTTGAGGTTCAGTTTTTCGCAGACGATCTCCTCGATCCGCGGGCCGGTGTGCGCATAGGTCCCCACTGCGCCTGAGATCATGCCGACGCGCACGGTTTCTCGGGCTTCGCACAAACGCTTGCGGTTGCGGCGCATCTCTTCGAGCCAGACCAGAAATTTGAGGCCAAGGGTGATCGGCTCGGCATGAATCCCGTGAGTGCGCCCGACCATGACAGTGTGCTTGTGGGCTCGGGCCTGTTTGATCAGAATGTCGACCAAGGCGTCGAGTTTTTCAAGAATCAGATCGATCGCCTTGACCAGTCGCAGGTTCTGAGCGGTGTCTACGACGTCGGACGAGGTGAGGCCCATGTGGACGTAGCGCGACGAAGGGCCGATGCTCTCGGCGAGATTGGTGGTGAAGGCGATGACATCGTGGTGGACGGTATCCTCGATTTCCTCGATGCGTTCGACCGAGAAAACGGCCTTTTCGCGGATCTGATGCAGGTTCTCACGGGGTATCCTGCCCAGGTCGGTCCACGCTTCGCAGGCGGCGATCTCGACGTCCAGCCAGGATTGAAACTTGGCTTGTTCGCTCCAGAGTTCAGCCATTTCGGGACGGGTATAGCGGGGAATCATCTAGTCCTCATCCTCCACCAGAATGCGTTTGACTTCCTGCGGGTCCGGAGTGAGCAGCACTTTGCGACGCAGGGATTTGTCCTTCAGTTTCAGGACCAGTTTGGCCAGGACTTTCAGGAACTCGCCGGATTGCTTGTCCGAGGCGCCGATCATAGCGACAATGTGGACGGGGTGGCCGTCGAGAGAATCGAAATCGATGCCGCGGGACGAGCGGCCGATGGCCAGAACGAAATCGGTCACGGAGGGGATCTTCACGTGGGGCATGGCGAGGCCGATGCCGATACCGGTGGAGATGACCTTTTCACGATCCATGATGGATCTGAGGAAATCTTCCGGATCGGTGATTTCGGGTCGTTTTGCCAGGACGTCCACGAGTTCGCGGATCGCGTCGGTCTTGGTAGTGGCTTGAAGGTCAAAGATATCGGCCTGTTGGATGATTTGCTGAACATCTGTCATGCGAAAGAGGTGCTCCTCAACGATAAGATCGGCCGGGATGCCGCCTGTCCGTGTCTTCCTGCGCAGGGCGACACCACAGCATCGGTCATCCTGTGTCCCAAAGCGGCAATTTGCAAGCAAAACCCACCCTTCGATCCTGGCCTCGCTGATCCGTCACGCCCGTTGATCCTGATATCCTGTCGAAACTGAAATCGAAAACTCTTGCGCCTTTGCGGGCCAAAAGCTAGCATGCCCTGCGCTCGTGCGAGTTCGCGCGGGGTTATCCCCTATTTGCAAGGATTTTCATGTCTGACACTTCTCATTCCGAGACTCCGACTGGCGAGGTGGCCTTGTCCGTTCCTCCCGCAGACAAGCGGCCGGAGCCGATCCCTTATCTGCGCTTGGGGATAACGGGGATCTTCATGGGCATGGCTAACCTGGTGCCGGGGGTTTCGGGCGGGACGATGGTGCTGGCTCTGGGGCTTTATGAAGACTTCATCGGCGCTTTCTCGGACCTGACGCGGCTGCGGTTTTCCTTCCGGGCTATCGTGGTCGTGGCCATGCTGTTCGGCCTTGCCGGCCTGACTATCTTCGGCCTGGCAGACGGGATTCAGTTTCTGATGGAGACCTTTCTGCCGGGGATGCTGGCTCTTTTTATCGGGATGACGCTGGGCGGGGCGCCCATGCTGGCCAAGCAGCTGCGGCCGATGAAGGGATCGGCCGTGGCTTTCGCGATCCTCGGCTTCGTGATTATGGGGCTGATCGCTTTCATCCTGCGGCCGGGCACGACGAACCCGGGGTGGACATTGCTTCTGTTCGGCGGCATCGTCGGCAGCGCGACTATGATTCTGCCCGGGATCTCGGGCAGTTATATGCTGTTGATCATGGGGCTCTACCTTCCGATCATCGCGGCGATCAGCGTCTTCAAGGACGCGCTGAAGACGCAGGACTGGCCGATGCTGATGGACGTGGGAGTGGGCGTGATTCTCCCCGTGGGGATTGGCCTTGTGCTCGGTCTGGCTCTTCTGTCGAACTTGCTGAAGTTCCTTCTGAACCGCTGCCACCGTGCGACGGTCGGCTTTCTGCTGGGGCTGCTTCTGGGCAGTGTTCTCGGGCTCTATCCGTTCAAGGACGCGCAGTTCAACAAACTGCCGCGCCACGCGGTCGAGACGCCTGACCGCGCGAAGCCCCGGCAGTTGCGCCTGATCGGAGCGGGCTGGACAGCCGATCCGGACAGTGTCATCTATCGCAACGTAAAGGCGCTGGCGAACGAGGGCCTGGACGTCCTGGTCTTGAGCTCGGACGGCGAGCGCGGTGTGACGTCGGAGGACGTTCGGATGGCGCGCGAGCAGGGGGCGGTGATCATCGCCTACGATACGGAGACCCCTAAGGAGATCCGCCGTGAGGCGCGTGTCGAGCCCGAGGTGGATATCGAGATTGTTGCCAACACGGAGTTTTCGCCACTCAAAGGCGTGCTGGCGGTTCTGTTGATTGGCATTGGATTCTGCATCACTTTTTTCCTGGGGAGAATGGACCTCAGCAAGTCCGCCTGACCCGAAAGGAGCCACCATGATCCGGGCGCCGCAGATCGAGGATCTGGATCTTTCACTGTCTTACAAGACGAAGGATGAGTACGAGAAGGATCTCAAGAAGGCGCAGTTCGAAATTCTGATCCTGCAGCAGAAGATCCGCGAGTTGGGGATTCCGGTCGTGATGGCACTGGAAGGGGTGGATGCGGCGGGCAAGGGGGGCGCAATCAAGCGCCTTACCGCGAAGCTCGATCCTCGCGGGTTCAACGTGATTCCGGTTGGCGCTCCGACACCGATCGAGCTGGCACACCACTATCTTTGGAGGTTCTGGTCGGAATTGCCTCGGGGGGGCCGGATCACGGTTTTCGACCGGAGCTGGTATGGACGGGTGCTGGTGGAGCGGGTTGAGAAATTTGCTTCGAAGGGGGACTGGAAGCGGGCCTACGACGAGATCAACGCCTTCGAGAAGAGCCTTGTCGACAATGGCCACGTCGTGTGCAAGTTCTGGCTTCAGATCAGCAAGAAGGAGCAGCTGAAGCGCTTTCGCGAGCGGGAGAAGAACCCTTTCAAGCGGTGGAAGATCACGGAGGACGACTGGCGCAACCGCAAGAAATGGAAGGAATACCAGGCGGCGGCGCAAGATATGTTCGACCGGACTTCGACGGAGGCCGCCCCGTGGACGCTGGTCGAAGCGGAGCACAAATGGTATTCGAGGGTGAAGGTGGTGCGGACGGTGGTGAAGGCTATCGAGAAGGCAGTAGAGGGGCGTTCCTGAACCGGGCAGGCCGAACTGCTGGTTTACCGTCCAGCCTTCTTCTCTTGGAGTTCCCGGCAGGTCATCCTATACGCGACGACCATGGCGATGCAGTAGACGACTCCGCTGGCCACGCGGGTCCATGCTGCGCCGTAAACGCCGAAAAGCCAGATCAGGACGACGATGCCGAAGATGTTGACGCCGCCCACGAGGAAGGCGCCGTTGCGCATTCGCCGGCCTTGGCCGTGGGCTCCCAGAAAGCGGTTGAAAAGGTCTCCCATGCCCTGCATAAGGGTTCCGACGGCGAGAAAATACGACAATCCGATAACCGGCGCGAATTCCTTGGGGTAGACCAGGAAGAATACTTTGTCGATGAGCAGATAATAGCCGGCCAGGGCGGTGAGCACACAGATGGTTGTGGCCAGCAGGACCTTGGAGGGAATTTGGTCGAGGGATGCAAACCGTTTGAAAAGGGTATTGGCGAAGACGACGGGGACCACGGCTAGCGGCACGGTCAGGACCGTGGCGAGAGCGATATGTCCGACTTCGACGCTATTCTGGTGATATCCCACCATGATCGGGGCGAGCTGGGCCGTGGCGACG
>JABMPG010000599.1 GCA_013203855.1 bacterium | reverse complement strand
TTTCTTCTTCGATCCTGGCCTTGCTCAGGACGTGGGCTGCTCCCAGTTGAGAGGCCTGGGCGCCCTCGTCGAATGTCCCGACCGCCGAGATCATGATCACGGGTAGACACGGCTCGATGATCCGCGCGTCCCGAATCAGGTCCAGTCCTTCCGTCGCCCGCCGCATCTGAAGGTCGGTCACCATTACGTCTGGAGACTGTGTCTTCAGCAGTTCGATGGCCTGATCCGCGTGCTCGGCTTGAAAGACCTCCATCCCTTGGAGCATCAGATTCTCGCTGAAGGCCTCGCGATAGCGCGCGTTATCGTCCACAATCAGGATTTTGATGGCTTTTTCAGTCATGAGCAATCATTCCGTTGGTTTCACCGGTTCCCCCACAGGCAGCACAAACTCGAAGACAGCGCCCCCTTCGGAGCGGTTGCGGGCGCACAGTTCTCCGGGATGAAACTCTGTCAGGATCGTCTTGACCCAGTTCAGCCCCAAGCCCTCGCCCTGCCCGCCATCCTTCGTCGTGTATCCCAGATCGAAAACTCGGTTGATCTCCTCGCGGGTAGCCCGCCTTCCTTCCGGAGTGCGAATTCCGGGCCCCGTGTCGAAAAAACGGACCAGAATCCTTTTTTTATCACGGTCCCAAAGGGTTTGCACGGATATTCGGGCTTCGGTCTGATCCTCGGGAGATAGCCGCCGGATGGCGTCCAGGGCATTGCTCAGGATGTTGAAAAAGGCCAGCTTGAGCAAGCGAGGTTCCAGCGGGCAGGTGGGGAGGTCCCCGTCGGACTCAAAGGCGATCTCTGCCGCGGATGACATGGACAGCCGGAAGATATCGATCACTTCGCCCACCAGCCGGTTCAGGTCCGCCTCCTCGTAGCGCGGACTGCGCAGGTACTCGTAGGCCCGGTACAGATTCACGATTTCCTGAAGGCTCCGCGTGTTATCGAGCACCCGGCGCATGGCCCGCTCGACCACCTGGATTTTCTGCGGAGACTGGGCCCAGTCCCCGGCGTCCCCCCGCAGAATCTGGCCGATCGTCATCAACTCCAGTTTGTTCGTGGCAATAATGTTCGTCAGATCATGCCCCAGGTTGCGGGAGAGGCTGATATTCGCCTCGCTCTTTTCTCTGAACAGTTCGCGGGACTGCACGTTTTGGTGCTCCACCAGCCGGATGATCTGTTGGTGCAGACGCTCCGCCGTGGTCTCTTGCCATGCCCACGCTTCCGAACCGAGATGCCCCTGCTTGTACAGAACCAGCACCCGAAGCCGCTCCGGGGTCTCTTGTCCGGGCAGAAGCGACAAAAAGGCGTAGCCCCGGTCGTTGATGCGCCGTGTCTGCATCCGCATCGACCCGGATTCCAGGGCCGTTCGAAGATTGCGCGCGGTCCCCTCGTCAAATACTTCGGCCGCCAGTTCCCGCGCGGACTCTCCGTCACCATCCTCCTCTGGCAGCGTACTCTCCAGCCGAAGCAAGTCCTTCCCCTGCCAGCTCATCTCCATCAGAAAAAACCGATCGAATCCGAACCACTGCGTCACCCGGGGCTGGAGATAGGAAAAGAGGTCCGCCAGGCTCAGCCGCAGGGACCGCTGCCCCGAATTCGTGAGGCGGCTGTTCAGATCGGTGAGCATGGCATCCCGTGCCATGCGGTTGTACAGGTGCTCAAGGCGGGTGTGAGGCCGGGCGATGAAGCGACGGGCGCCCGGTTCGGCCGCATCAATCGCCTCGCTCACTTTGCGGATCGGCAGGACCGTGAACCGCAGGATCAGGAAATATGCCAGACTCACGAGAAACCAGTTCGCCAGAGTATAGAGCCAATACTTTCGGGTCAGCGCCTCGATCGGGGCGAACGCGTTTGGAGTGGTGTATCGAAAAGCCATCACCCCCGCCACTTGGTTCGGGTAGGCTTCCGAGTCAAAACTGATGCCGGCGTCGATTCGATAATTCTGAAGAATCAGCGAGTTTCGGATGGTATTGAAATCCGTCGCTTCCTCCCGTTCGGCGTGGACAATCTCCCGCTGGCGATACAGAAGACTTACCGTGATGATCGGCACATCGGTTCTCAGCAGATCCGCGATTTGTTCGTTGATCGACGCCCTGATTCGATCCCGGTCCTCATCCGCAAGGACCAGCGCCTCGATCTCTGAGCGATGTTCTGGCGAAACCTTCTCCTCGGCCAGAAGGTCGCGCGCCTCCAGATCGTTGAAGATCCGCGAGACTTCGGTCTTGAAAGCCGTGCTTATCCGGGGCGGATAGTCCGGATACTCATCCCGCATGATCACCCGCTTCGCCCCTCGATAGAACTGCGTGTCGATCAATACCGAAAGTCCCGCCACGACCAGCAGATAGATCAGGGCGGAGACGATCAACAGAGCGTTGTTGCGGAAATGTTTCAATCCACGCGCCCGCAAGGGCCGCGGCCCGGAAGACCGGCGAGAGGGAAGGGGGCTGAGGGAGAGCGGAATCACGCTATTCCTGCAGCATCTCGATATTGTTCATCATGCTGCTGAGGAGGGCGCGCCCCGCCTCCTCGGCCAGTCCTCGCCGGGCATCGGCCTCCAGCGTCGAAACCGCCCCGCGAAAGTTCGAATCGAAAAAGTAGGTCACGTCCACGCTTTGCACGCGGGCGAAAGGATTCTCCAGGTCGTTCGGCTCGAAGAGATTGATCGAAGCCATCAGGGACCACTGTCGAGTCGAGGCGATATCGTCGCCGGTGAAGCCCACGGGCGTCTCGGAGAAGTTCTCCAGCGTGACCTGAACTACGGCATTTGCCGCGCCTCGGGAGGCCACGGACAAACGGCCGTCCAGCAGGATCTGCTCCTGAAAGGCGGTCGTGATTTCGTCCGCTAGGCCAGGCTCGAAAGTCTGGTTCTCAGCCATGGGGACATAGACCCGCATGATCCACACCGGCAGGTTGCGCCGGTAAGGGGTGGTATGGCAGGAGATCGCCAAGCCGGCCAGTATCAGGCATGGAAGGATGGATCCGAAAACCCGGGTCCGGAAAATGCGGCGGAGAATTTCAATGTTCAAAGATCTCGGTTCCTTCCGGGAAAGACGGCTTGAATATCTCTTCCGGGATATCCACATCCCGTTTCCCCTCGCGAATCCGCAAGGTTGTCACGTCGCCCATCACTTGGTATAGCCGAACCTGGACCGGCAGAAGCGTTTCCTCATCAAACCTGACCTCGATCTTTTGATAGTCCTGCTTCACTTCCTTTTTGAGGGGATGGAAGATCAGCGCGAAGGTCTTGTGAGCCTCCTGCGGCTCGCCCAGTTCAACCTGATAGCCGTCCAGCACGGTCTGGGCCGACACACCGAAGCTCAGAGTCAGCGTCTCAAAAATACGACGCGCCTGCTCGGCGGTCGGATAGGTCATCTTGTCTACCTGCTCCAACGATGGCACGTACTGGTAAATCGACCGTCCCACAAAAAGGAGAGTGGATGGATCGGGCGCCGCATAGTCGCAGCGAAGTTTGTCGGGGAATTCCAGGTAGAGCCGATTGTCGTCGGAAGTGGTCTCGAATCCGAAATCATCCGATACCCGAACCTGGTTGAACATGGCCGTCAGCGATTTTATCTTACCGTGACGCGCTTCGACTCGGTTGAGATACGAGAGAACCGCCGAGGTTGGGAGATCCGATCTTATCAGGGAATCGGCATATTCCACCGGCTCGGGAGGCATGGATCGCTCGCTCGCCGTCGGGAGGACCTGTGCCCACGCCGTCACGGCCAGAGGCCACAAGGCCGCCACCAGCAGCCCCGAAAAAGCCTCGCGCCACCGGCTGTGATTACCCCGTTTTCCAGGAAAGAACACCATATCACCCTTTCGCTCGGCGCCAGAGCCGAACACCCCATCACTTAACCAGATTCAACCGCAAACGTCAAGAACACGCAAGCCCCTGATGCCATCCCTGCAAACCTTTTGTGCCACAGCCCAGGGCGATTGCGACCTCAATCTCTCAACTCCTGGCTCAAGTCGCTCCCTCGGCTTGACGATAGAGCGTTCGGGGGGAATCTGCCAGGCCCACTGCCCCTTGTGTACCCAGGCCGGGAAAGGAGATGGACCAAGAGAGTTGGATCCGGGAGAACGGATTCTCCCAAATGCCCTGAAAAAGCCCAGGCGCCCCGCCTGGCCGGAACCAGGAGGTTCCGACATCAGCAGTTTCAATCATGGAGGATTGAATCATGTCTATCGTTGTCAACACGAACATCTCGAGTATCAACGCGCAGCGCAGCCTCAACACTGTGGGACGGTCTCTGGACAAGGCACTGGAACGTCTGGCCTCGGGCCTTCGGATCAACCGGGCGGCCGATGACGCAGCCGGTCTGGCCATCGCCGATGGCATCCAGGCGCAGGTCCGCGGTCTCGGTCAGGCCATCCGCAACGCTTCGGACGGTCTGAGCGTGGCGGGCACGGCTGAAGGCGCGCTCACAACCCAGGTCGGAATCCTGCAGCGGATCCGCGAACTGGCGGTCCAGGCAGCCAATGACATCAACTCCGCCGAAAACCGCAACGCTATCCAGCAGGAAATTGACGCGCAGATCGAGGAACTGACCCGTCTCGGCAATACCACCGAGTTCAACGGTCTGCAACTCCTCAACGGCACCTTCTCCAACAAGAAGCTCCAGGTGGGGGCCTATGCCAGCCAGACCATCTCCATGTCTATCGGCGATTTCCGCGCCTACAACATGGGCAAGATCGCTACCAGCACGGGCGCGGCGGTCGTGGCGACCGTCAAGATCGCTACCGGCAGCCTGCAGATCAATGGCATCGATGTCCAGGCCGCCCAGTCCGACGGCACTTCCACCTATGAGGCAGACGGTTCGGCCATCGCCAAAGCCGCCGCCATCAACGCCGCTGCCGGGCAGACCGGGGTAACCGCGACGGCCAACGCCGCCACCACCACCTCTACCAGCGCCCTGTCTGGCACCGGCCAGATCACCGCTACGGCAAAACTCGTCATCAACAACGTGACCGTCGTCGAAGGCGCGTCCGACCAGTTCACCGCCGCTGCTGGAGACTCCACGGGTGTTCTGCGTAACCACATCAACGCCTTTTCGAACGAGACCGGTGTCGTCGCTTCCCTGTCGGGCAGCGGCGCGACGGCTAAACTCGTTCTGACTGCCGCCGATGGCCGCAACATCAACATGGCCGTGACAGCGGGTACGGGCGATCTCGCCAGACTGGGGTGGGCCACCAGCACGGTCAACGCTGGCGGCACGATCTCTCTGACCAGCAATGAGCAGTTTCTGGTTCAGAGCACGAGCACTGACATGATCGGCTTCGCCGACGGCACCGCCGTCGCCCCGGACCCGAACAAGGCCATCAGCATGGTCGACGTGACTGACCAGACCAACGCGAGTGAGGCGATCCAGATCGTCGACTCCGCTCTGAAGGACATCGCCGACGCGCAGGCCTCTCTGGGCGCTATCGTCAATCGCCTCGAGAACACGATCTCGAACCTGGAAGTTTCCATCGAGAATCTGTCGGCTTCCGAATCTCGCATCCGCGACGCCGACTTCGCGAAGGAGACGGCCAGTCTGACCC
>JABMPG010000006.1 GCA_013203855.1 bacterium | reverse complement strand
GCCCTCGCCCACGCGGGCGATAATCGTTTCCTCGGTGGCGCCGCCGACGAGACGCTCCAGGTTCGCCCGGACGGTCACGCGGGCCTTGGCCCGCAACTGGATGCCGTCCTTGGCCACCGCGTCAATAGTCTGTTTGCCCTGATCCGGATTGGGACAATCGATCACGCGGGGCTGAACGCTCATCTTGACCGCTTCGAAAACATTACGACCGGCCAGGTCGATAGCGCAGGCCTGGTCCGCAGTCAGGTCGATCTTGGCCTTGGCCGCCGAAATCATGGCCTTGACAACCATCCACACGTCTCCACCCGCCAGATAATGGATCTCCAACTGACTTCGACTCACATTGACCCGGGCCTGTACCGCCATAATCAGCGGATTCACGATGGCCCCCGGATTCACCCGCCGCAGCCGCATGAAGATCATGTCGACCATGCCAACCGGTGCTTTCGTGGTTTTGGCCGCGATCCACAGCTTGACGGGAAACAACCAGAAAAAGAGCCAGAAGACGACCACCACGGCGACAAAGACCACGACCCCAAGGCCCAGCATGGGATCCACCGCGGCAAAACCTTCACTCATTCTCAATGACAGAGCACTCATATATTCTTTCCTCCGATCCGACGGACTGTTGCACCAAGATAACACATCCTGCTACCGTTACCGTCTTGTATCCGATTCCGACCGCCTTTGGCAAGATATTTCCCCCTTGTGCCGACTTTCCACTGGACATCGCCGGCCTTTACCTCGTCTGAGGGGGCTTGATCTCAGTGTCCTGGCGGACTCTCTCCGCCTCGCTCTTGACGCCGAAAAACATCCGCAGAATGTCATCGAGCAGGCACCATTTCGTCAGGGCGGACTGGAAAAGGTTCGCGCCAACGAACGCGGTGAGCAACAACCACCAGGAATTGACCCAGACGCCCAGGGCCAAACTAACCAGAACCATGGCTCCCGCCACGAGTCTGACGATTCGCTCTCTTGTCATCTCATCTTTCCTCCTTTACGCGTTCTGCGAGATCTGTTCTTGGAGTGCGCAAGCCATACTGCCCCGGTGCGATGGAAGGCGACTTTGCGGAAAAACAGTCCCGTTTCGAAAGGGAACGGGAAGCATCGCTTCAGCGCTCTCCCAAAGGCGCCCCTTCAAAACTACCCACTCCACATTCCGCTCATCCCGTCAGAAACAATTACTCTTCCTCCAGCGCCTGGGGCAGGCCGTGGCCGGGCCGGTTTCGGTAGACCATCCAGTAGACTACCGGAATCAGGAGCAGCGTGAAGGCGGTCGATACCGCGAGCCCGAAGATGAGGGCCCAGGCGAGGCCGGAGAAGATCGGGTCGAGCGTGATCGGGATCGCCGCCAGGCCGGCCGTCGAAGCGGTCAGAAAAATGGGGCGCAGGCGGACCGCGCCGGACTGGATGAGGCTTTCGCGAAGAGTCATGCCCCGCCTGAGCGCCTCGTGCGCGAACTCGATAAGGAGAATAGCGTTGCGAACGGCGATGCCGGAAAGGGCGATCATGCCAATCATGGCCGTCGCGGTGAAAAACGTCGGGTTCGGATACCCGCCGATGCTTTCGCCGGTGATCGTGTTCAGCAGCCAGAAGCCGGGCATGATGCCGATCATGGTCAGAGGAATCGAGATCATGAGAATGAGGGGCATGAAATACGAGCCGGTCTGGTACACGAGCAGAATATAGATGCCCAGACACGCGGCGGCGAAGGCGATGCCCAGATCGCGGAAGACGCGAATCGTGATGTCCCACTCCCCCTCGCCAGACCATTTGACCTGGATCCCCTCAGGCAGCGCCCAAGGAATCCCCGCCCCATTGTGCAGGTACGACCGGCCGCCGACCGGCCGCAGATCAATCTGATCCTCAAACACCCCCACCTCGCCGGTCTCGGGCAGATCAACCTGATCGGCCGAGATGTCGAGGATCGCTTCAGCCGGCGCGCGGCCCGCCATTTCGGCGAAGACATAGCCGAGCCGCTCCAGATTCTTGTGATAGATGGTCTTGTCCTGGATGCGCTCCTCGAAGTGTCCGATCTCGCCCAGCGTGACAAGGTTGCCCTGGCGACCTTCAACGTAAACCCTCCGCAACTCCCCGAGGCTCGAACGCATCTCGCGGGGCAGGATCAGCTCGATCTCGAGCGGATTCACTTCGTCGGGTTGACGCAGGGATCCCGCGGACATGCCCTCGAGGGCAAGTTGGACCGTGCGGACGACATCCTGTGTTGAAACGCCATTCAGCGCGGCCTTCTCCTTGTCGGTGATGAAGACATACTTGGTCTGGTCCTCTTCGAAAGAGTCGTCGATGTCAACCACGCCCTCTTCCATCTCCATCCGTTGCCGGACGAGACGGGCGGCGGCGATGATGTCCTCATAGGGAGTGCCGGCCTCGCCACGGATTTCCGCGGTGACGGTGGCGATGACGGGCGGCCCCGGCGGGACTTCGACAATCTTGATATTGGCGCCCAGGCGGTTGCCCACTTCCGACAGATCGTCGCGGAGTCGCAGTGTCAGCCCGTGGCTCTGCTGGTCGCGGCTCTTCTTCGGGACGATGTTAACCCGGATCTCACCGACGTTCGATCCTGCGCGCAGATAGTAGTGGCGGACCATCCCGTTGAAGTCCATGGCGGAGGCGAGGCCTGCGTAGGTCTGGAAATCGGTGACCTCGGGAACGGTACGCAGATAATCGGTAAGTGAGCGCAGCGCGGCGTCGGTGGTTTCGAGCGTCGTTCCTTCAGGCATGTCCACCACCACCTGAAACTCGTTCTTGTTATCGAAGGGAAGCATCTTCAGGGGAACAAAGCGGGCCATGGCAAGCCAGCCCGCGAAGGCGAAGAGGACCATTGCGATCCCGAGAAGAACCCATTGGGCGACCCGGGAGTTCATGAAAATGGGCAGGACCGTGTTGTAGACTTTGTAGATAGGGCTCTTCTCGACCTGCCAGGGCTCTTCCTCTTTCTTGCCATAGTCGCCCTTCAAAACATGGTAGCTGAGCCAGGGCGTGAGGGTGAAGGCGACCACGAGCGACATGAGCATCGACAGAGGCACGTTCAAAGCCATGGGACGCATGTAGGGGCCCATCATGCCGGTGATAAAGAACATCGGCACGAACGAGACGATGACGGCAAGCGTGGCCAGGATGATCGGCGGCCGCACCTCGTTGACCGCGCTGAGGACGGCCCGAAGGGGCGGCTCCTTGCGCATTTTGAAGTGGCGGTAGATGTTCTCGACATCGACGATCGGATCATCCACGACCAGGCCCAGAGCGAGAGTCAGGGCGAAGAGGGTCACGCGGTTGATGGTATAGCCAAACAAATAGTTGATCAGCAGCGTCAGGGCGAAAGTGACGGGAACGGCAACGGCGATGATAAGGGCCTCGCGCCATCCCATGGCGAGAAAAATCAGTCCGATCACGACGATCAGGGCGATGGTCAGGCCCTCGATCAGTTCGTTGACTTTGTGGTTCGCGGTTTCGCCGTAGTTGCGGGTGATGCGATAATGCACATCGTCGGGGAAGATCTCGCGCTTCAACTCTTCCATGCGCTCTGCCACCGCGCGAGCGACCCAGACGGCATTCGCGCCCTTCTTCTTCGCGACGGCGACGTGAACGGCGGGAAACAGGCGGCCCTCGGATTCGGCAGAGGCGGCGAGGGCTTCCGGAACATTTTCAGCGCGGGGGCCGAACCCCATCCAAGTGTAACTGTTGACTTCGGCGGGGACGTCGAGGACGGTGGCTACCTCGCCGAGGTGAACCGGCTTGCCTTGTTCAACTCCGACCACGAGACGGCGCACGTCCTGGGCATCGCCGAGAAAGACGCCAGCGTCGACGAGGAACTCCTGGTTCGTGGCGTCGAACGCACCGGCCGAGCCCTGAACGTTGCTCGTCTGGATCGCCTGGGCGACTTCGAGAGCCGAAAGAGAATGAGCGGCGAGACGAGCGGGATCGAGCTCGACGCGGATCGTGCGAGGGCGTCCGCCGATGACATCGATTCGGTTCGTGTTCTTGACCGACTGGAGTTGGACCTCCACCTCCTCCGCAAGTCGGCGAAGGTCAGCGTCGTCGTAGCGGTCGCTGAAGACCGAGATGTTGACGATAGGCACGTCGTCGATCTCGACCGGCTTCACGACCCATCCCGCCACGGAGGCGGGGACACGGTCGATATTCGACTGAACCTTGTTGTAGATCTTGACGAGGGAGTCCTCGCGATCTTCCCCCACATAGAACCGCACCGTGACGATGGCCATCTCGGGGCGGGACATGGAGTAGACGTACTCGACACCGTCGATCTGAAAAAGAAGCTTTTCGAGTCGCGTGGCGACCTGACGTTCCACTTCCTCGGCCGAAGCGCCGGGAACCCGGATGAAGACATCGGCCAGAGGAACAACAATCTGGGGCTCTTCCTCGCGAGGCGTAACAATCAGAGCCACCGCGCCCGCCAAGAGAGACAGGACGAGAAGCAGCACCGACAGGTTGCCCCTGAGGAAAATCTCGACGACGCGCTGGGTGAGGGAGACGCGGGATTGGTCGCTCATCACTCGGCCTCCCCGAAGAGGCGGACCCCTTCCGGCAGGGGCTGGGGCGGGGGACCGTAGAGGACGACATGCTCATCCGGCTCGAGACCAGAGAGAACCTCGACGCGACCATAAGGGCTGGACATGCCCAGCTTGATCTGACGACGTTCAAGGGTCTCATCCTCTCGAACCACGTCCACGAAACGGAGCTGGCCCACCGCCTTGACAGCCGACTGAGCAAGGCAGAGGCGAACCCGCTCCTTGTCGGGAATCAGCAGGCGACCGAAGGCGCCCTGAACGACGGGCGGGATCTCTTTGGGCAGACCGACTTTGACCAGGACGGAGCGGCTGGCGGTGTCGGCTTGCGGAACGATCTCCTCAACCGCGCCGGTTAGCGGATTCTGACTGGTAGCGGGCAGGGTGTCGATGGCGAACTGAAGTCTGTCGCCAATCCGAAGGCCCGAGGCGAGGACCTCGGGAACCGCGGCTTCGAGGCGAAGCGAGTTGGGGTCGTAGATAGTCACAATAGAACGGCTCGGCTGGGCCGTGTCTCCCACATCCATCTGGCGATCAACGACCACACCGTCGGCCGGAGCCCGGATGACGGTGAAGGAGAGCATAGTCTCCGCCCCGCTGACGGCTTCCCGCGATTGGAGGAGCTGGGACTGGGCGGCCTGATGACGGGCCAGGGCGTCGTCGAACTCCTTCGCCGAAGCGACGTTCTGCTCGCGCAACCTCTTGAAGCGCTCGTAGTCCTTCTCCGCATTGCGGGCGTTGACTTCGGCCTCCTTGACGGCCTGGCGGGCGCGTTCGAGCTGGGCCTGGAGGTCCCGGTCATCGAGCCGGACCAGAAGATCGCCCCGGGAGACTTTTTCGCCGGAGCGGACAGGCATTTCCTCGATGGACGCCATCAGCCGGGCCGAGATCTCGGTCTGCCTCTCGGCGCGGATCGTGCCGACCACCTCCACCTGCTGGGTCTGGACGACTTTGTGAACCACATCGATCGGGAGATCCCCGAGACGCCTGCCGCCCGCTTCAACGCGGCCCGGCTCGACCTTCTCGAAGAAGGCCCCGCTCATGTAGGCGAGAATGAGGACCAACGCCACGAGCGCCGCCAGAACAATGAGGCTCTTCTTGAGCACGAACCCGATTTTCATCACGTTCTCCCTTTTGGATGTTCGCCCCGTCGCGGACGACGGGGCATAGCTAACATAAATCTCAACAATTCGGGTAGATTATCCGGTGTTTTGAGACAGGTGTCAAGAGATGGAATCCGGGGGCCATCGGAGCTGAAAGCGCCCTGTCCCGCCGGCCTCTGTCTCTGTCAACAGAAAGCAGGAGGCGTGCCAGACTTTGGAAAAGGGGCGGAGTGCTGAAAAAACAGAGGTTATGCAAACGCGGCGTGCCGAAAGTGTCTCGCGGGATCAGTATTGGCCTGAGCAAACAACGAGACAGATGAGACACTTGCCCCAGAGTTTCGTCTATGGCACAAGATCCTGCCCTTTTCACCGATCCCCGAAAAACTCCAACTTGCCCCTTAGCCTCTGGAGGTTTACAATACTCGCTTGCGCTGGCTTGGCGGGTTTGAGACTTGCAGCCGGCGTCTCAACACAGAAGAGGAGAACCTGACAATGGGTATGACAATGACCGAGAAAATCCTCGCCGGCCACGCCGGACGCTCAGACGTGCAGCCCGGAGAAAACATCTGGATCAACGTGGACGTCCTCCTGACCCATGACGTTTGCGGTCCAGGCACGATCGGGATTTTCAAGGAGCGATTTGGCGAGCAGGCGCGCGTCTGGGATCGCCAGAAAGTTGTCATCATTCCCGATCATTATATCTTCACGAAAGACGAGAAGGCCAGCCGCAACATTGACATCCTGAGGCAGTTCGCCAAGGAACAGGACCTGCCCTGGTACTACGACGTGGGGACGGAGCGCTACCAAGGCGTCTGCCACGTGGCGCTGCCCGCCGAAGGCCACGCACGGCCGGGCGAGGTGATCTTCGGCACCGACTCCCACACCTGCACGCACGGCGCCTTCGGCCTGTTCGCGACCGGTATTGGCAACACGGACGCGGCTTTCATCATGGGCACGGGCAAACTCTGGGTGAAGGTCCCCCCGACGATGCGATTCGTTTTCGAAGGCAAGCTGCCGCCTTACCTGATGGCCAAAGACTTGATCCTCCACATCATCGGCGACATCGGCGTGGACGGCGCGACCTATCGCACGATGGAGTTCGCCGGAGAGGCAATCCACGCG
>JABMPG010000598.1 GCA_013203855.1 bacterium | reverse complement strand
TACATGCCAAAAAACCAAAAAGCTATGGGAAAAAGCAGGAAAAGCGAAACAGTTGCGCCGCGTGGCTAAAGGCTTACGCTATGTTGGATATCGCCATCCGTCCCATTTCGTCAGCGTCTTCCGTCGCCATCACGGGATGACGCCAGGGGCGGCGCGGCAGTAAGGGGAAGGAGAAACTCCGGAGAGGAGGCATTGTTTGGGGAGAGTGCTGGAGCCACGCTTCCCGTTCTCTCTTGAATGAGACAGGAGAGTAGACCCCTTCCGCCGAAGCCGGGCAGCATAACTTGCGCACTCCGAAAACAGAGATCTATAGAAGAGCCCGGTCTTACCGGCGGGTCCAGTTGAGAAAGGCGCGGCCGATAGGGCCGAGGGCGTCGAGGGCGGGGTGGCCGTAACTGAATTTTCGGGCGGCTCGGTCCTGGACTCGGGCGATGGCGGAGTCGATGGCGCTGGCGGCGGGCCGCAGGATGCGTTTGTAGTTGAGGAGGGGGTAGATTTCGCCGCGGTAGAGTTTTTTCCAACGGTGATGGCCGGACTGGGCGGGCGGGGGCGTGAGACCCATATCGCACTGTTCAAGGCCGAGTTTGACGGCGTCTTTGATGGCGCGGGTGTAGGTGACGTTGTTGACACCGAGGCTGGCGTAGTCGTCGTGGCTGATGGCGCCTTTGAGAAAGCGGACGCGGCCGGCGTCGATGGCGTAGAGTGCGCCGACGATTTTGTCGTCGAAGCGGGCGAGGTAGGTGTGGAGGCCTTCGTCGACGTACTGGACGATTTCTATCAGGCGCTGGGACGAGGGGTACTTGTTTCCGAGGCGTCTCCAGACCTGGATCTGGATGTCATGATAGGGTTTCCAGAAATCGTCAGGATCGACCTCTTCCACCTCCACGTTGTTTTTTTCGGCTTTGCGGGCACGATTGCGGACATCGCGGTCGAAGCGTTTCCAGAGAGTTTCGAAGTCGTCGGGCAGGGGGATCCGGAATATGTGTTCGGTCTGTTCGTCGTCCATCTGGTGGATACCGGCGGGTTGTCCAGCGGTGGTGCCGCGGTAACCGCGCGCCTCGTAGGCCTCGCAGACTTTCGTGAAGTGTTCCTGGCAGGGGTCGGGCAGAGTGAGGATCGACGCGGCGCCCCGGCGGGCGACGGTTTTTTCCGCTTCGTCGAGAAGGGGTTCGATTGCTTCCGGATCGGTGACGAAAGGGCCGCCGTAGGTTTGGCCGTCTCCCCAGGTGGAGACGGCACGGCGGGCAGAGACGACCCGGAAGATGCAGATGGTGAAGATGCCGACAATCTCGTCGTGCCGTTCAGCGAGGAGAAAGACCGGGATTCGACCGGTTTTCTCGAGGATGGCTTGCCACCGGTAGAAGGAGCCATATGCGGCGTGGTGTTCCGCGCAGAAGGCGTCCCATTTTTCGCGGTCGGCCTCTTCGACCGGACGCACGTTGATGTTTCCGGATGAACGAGTAGTCTCGTTGGTATTGATAGCCGGGCAAACCGGACCTTCAGAAGGCATGAAACGATCCTTTGAGCGGGTTATACGGGGGCGGCCTGGGTTTCGCGTTTCAGGCTGCAGTAAAAACGGCCGAAGATGCGTCCGTCGGTGAGAATTCCAATGCGCTGGAAACCGATCTTTTCATGGGTGCGCAAGGAGGGGGTGCGGTCGGGCTGGATCCGGCTGTAGGCGGTCTTCATTCCGTCGTGGGCGAGTTGCTCCATGGCATAGAGGATGAGTCTGGCGGCCATGCTCTTTCCGCGGGCTTCGGGGATGGTGAAAAGGGAGCTGATCTCGTAGCACGACCGGCCCCGTTCAGCGGGGGCGAGAGCGGAGTCGTAGGTCCAGGGCCGACACCACATGGCTCCGTAGATCCGGCTATCGCGATGGACGGTGACGAAGCAGGGCCAGTCTGAGTCGAAGTGGTGGTTGAGAGTTCTCCAGAGTTCAGATTCGGTGTGCCACTTGGGCTTGAACTCTTCGGGCCAGGATTGGGCGATGGCGGGGATGTCTTCCCGGGTGGCCCTGCGCATGACAAAGCCCTCTTCGACGGTGACCTTCTGGACATCGGCGGGGTCGTATTCCTTCCGCAACAGGACCATGATGTTGCAGCTACGAATGTTGGTGCGGACAGCGCGCAGCACGCCGGCGAAGCCCTGGAGGCGGACGGTTAAGATCAGTGAGTGCAGTTTTCCCATAGGTCTGAGTTCTCCCTCACGGGCATCACGGTCGAGGACGATTACCGAGATTTCTGCCTGTTCGATGAACACGCGGCTGAGTCGTATAGCGCTTGGGCATCATTGTTTCATTCCATCCAGTTAGATAACTGTTTTTCAATTCTGTGTCAACCTGTTTGATTTTCTCCATCCGCCAGGCGTCCCTGGTCGATCAGGCTCCTGTCTTTTCGAGGGGGTGGTTCGACCTGGCTCGGGGACCTTTCCGGCTGGAGGTCTTGTCCTCCTCCTCCTTCAGGCAGCAGTAGGGTTTCCCGAAGCGCACGCCGTTGGTCAGGAATCCGATTTTTCGGAGTCCGTGCTTCGTGTACATGGAGAAAAGTCGGTGGCGCCGCGGGGAAAGGCTTCGGATGTAGGCGACGGTCTTGCCATATTCTCCGACCATTCTTTCCATGGCGAAATTTATGAGGCGGATGGGCAGAAAGGTATTGGTGCGGACCTCGGTGATGGTGAACAGAGCGTTGACCTCGTAGGATGGCCGGCCCTGCAGGTCGGGAGGAAGAGCGGAGTCGAATTCCCAGGAAATGCACCAGATGCCGGCGATGATGTGGCCTTGGGTGTTGCAGGCCACGAAGCAGGGGATGTTTTCGTTGAATTTGCGTTCGAGTTCAAGGCGCAGGGCTTCGGGGGTGGGGGCTTGGCCGTGGAACTCGGGTGGCCAGGCACGGGCGATCTCGTCGATGTCCTCGCGTCTGCCGTCTCGGAAAGTGATCTCGGGTTCCATCTCCTTATACGTCATCTTCACGGGATCCCAGACCCGTTCGAGGAGGAGGAGGGTCTTCTCGCTTCTGACCCGTCCCTTGATCATATGCAGAAGCTCCTTGAATCCGGCAGTTCGCCACAGATTCAGGCCATAGCACAACCGTCGCGCGAGTTTGGTGTTTTTCAGAGCCATCGGAGTAGTCCTTCCTGCCGAAAGGGAAGATCGTCAGGCGTTGTTTTTGAGTTCACG
The DNA here is from genome assembly GCA_013203855.1 of bacterium. Taxonomy (GTDB): domain Bacteria; phylum Sumerlaeota; class Sumerlaeia; order UBA8349; family UBA8349; genus JABMPG01. The sequence continues at coordinate 657 of JABMPG010000598.1, read as the reverse complement.
GACGAACTCCAGGATGCGCCGGGCCTGGATCCGGTAATCGAAATGACATCGGGCTATTTCTCTTCCCGCTTCGCCGATTCTCAACGCAATGTCCCTTTTGGTCAAGGCTTCTGTGAGTTTTTCCGCAAAGGAATCGGGGTTGTCGGTCTCGGCAAGGAAGGCGGTCCGGCCGTCGGTGAGATAACGCGGTATCTCTCCGACCTTTGTTGTGACCACAGGATTGCCGGTGGCCAGATATTCGGCGATCTTGCTGGGGAAGCAGTTCTCGGCCTGAAGGCCCGAGGGTTTGGCCAGGGCGAGAACGTGGGCCGTGGAGAGATGCTCAAGCAATTCGCCGCGAGAGACGAAGCCGGTGAGGATCACGCGGTCCTGCAGGCCCGCCTCGCGGATAGTTTCCAGCAGTTGTTCCTTATTCCCCTTCACCACCGTGCCGCCCACCATATAGAGCCGCGCCTCGGGGAGTTCGGCCGCCACTTGGGCAAAGGCGCGCACGAGGGTGAGGACGCCGTCCTTCCATTCGCTGAGGGTGCCGCAGTAGACGACCTTCTGGCCCGAACCGTTCGATGTGCTGCGGGGGATCTCATCCATGTCGACGATGATTGGGACCTGAAGTTGGCGGGCGTGCCGGCGGATGAGGGGTTGCAGAAAGTCTTCGAG
>JABMPG010000597.1 GCA_013203855.1 bacterium | reverse complement strand
TATGCCCCGACCCGCGCCGCTCCCCACCGACCCCGACGTCCTCACCCAGGAAGACCTCGCCGCCCAACTCGGCTACACCGTCGAAACCTTGCGCCGCGAAACCAAAGCGGGTAGGATACCCCGCATCCCAACACGCGGACCCGTCCGCTACTACCGGCCCGCCATTGAGCGATGGTTAGCCGGATCGGAAACACAGGGGGAATCCGACCATGACCGACCAGAAGAAGAGCGAGACCAAGAACCTGCCCTTTCCGGGCATCCTCATCAAGCGCAACAAGATCTGGCACTATCAGGTCCGCCTGAAAGGCTCCCAGAAATTTTGGAAGAGATCCACTCACGAAGCCAACTACCGCCGCGCCCTCGCCGTCGCCAAGACACTCCATCAACAAGCCCTGCTGCTGAGCGATACGCCCAACGAACAGCCCAGGCTTGCGAAAGCCATCATGACCGAAACGATGCGGCTTGAGGACGAAATATCCTCCCGCCAGGCCGACCGCGTCAACATCGCCCTCAACAACTTCCTCGCCTGGTCTGACGACATCGCCCTCGAGAAAATTGATACCGACATGCTCGACCGCTACCAGCGCCACCGCCTACGCTCCCAACGCAAAACCAAAACAGGAACCCTCCTCCCCCCTCCCGCCGCCAACACCGTCCGGTGTGAAATCATCTATGTGCGCAGGATGCTCCGCGAGAACGGCATTCTCATCGCGAAACCCAAGGACCGCACCGGACTCGCAGCCCTCGGACGGCCTTTCACCCGAGACGAGTTGACTATATTCTTCAAGGCGTGCGCCACCGGGCGCCACACCAATCTCTTCCTCCTCATGCTCGCCACCGGAGCGCGCCCCGCGGAACTGCTTCCGTCGCCCCGCTCCACCCATAAGCCCCTGCTCAAGTCGGAGATCGACCTGGAGACGAACACCGTCACCATCCGCTCCGCCAAGATCAAGGCCGGCGGACGGGGACGTGTGAGCCGGATCGAAGTCGAACCGGCACTGCTCCGCAACATCCTCGACGAGGCGCCCGACGGCTCTTACGCCTTCCCCGTGATGCAGCCCATCAGCCGGATATTCAACGAGATCGCCGAGCGGGCCAAGATCGTCCGCGTGGACGAACTCGGCCAGAAACTAACCAGCCATTCCTTCCGCCATTCCTTTGGCACCATGCTCGCCGAGCGCGGAGATAACGCCTTCATCATCCAGAACCTCATGCGCCACGCCTCCCCGGCCATGACCTCGCGATACACCGAGCGGGCCAAGCCCGCCGCCGCCATCATCGACATCTCGCCCTGGTTCACCCCCTCGGCTCCCGAGGAAGTCCACCCCAAGGCACAGGACTGAAGCCAATGCCCATGTATGCCAAAAGTGTATGCCAAGAAAAGGAAACCCGCCACACAGGGCGAGTCATAAGCCCACTGTTTTCAGATTGGTATCCCCAAGGAAACTTGGCCCCCTGCCACCGTTCCCAGAGCGCGGTGTGTAACGCTGATGTCGCGACCTGCCATGAATAGATTGGGCACGTTGCGGGAATACAGGCAGCGATAGGGGACCCAGTAGGGTCTGGGATACGCACCGAAAGTCGTCGTGGCGAGGAAGGGGTTGTCCTCGAATCCCTGTACGTATCTCGTGTCGGGGAAATGCACGTCGATGGTCCAGCTCGCGGGCACGCAGCCGTCCGGGAAAGTCACGCTGTTGAGAAGATCCTCCTCCGTGAGAATCACATCGCCGAGGAGTCTCCGCGATTCACGCTTGCCGGATATGTGGGCCATCCAGGCGAGTTTGTGGTTGGGATACAGGCTATGTTCGTTCTTGAGGGCATCCCAGGCTCCATAGGCAGCGCGGAAGTTCGTGTCGCGGATGTATTCGCCCTTCTCGATCGGGTCATGAGGGAAGCCGCTCTCCCAAAACCACTTGCCCAGATCGCCGAGAGCCGTCGGAAAGGGCTTGCCCCACAGGTCGATCGCCCAGGGAAGGCGAGGGAAGGAGACGGGGGTTCCCGTGTCGGTCACGATCCACAGGTTGCACTGGCCCATGTGGTCCGGCACGGTCATTTCGTAATCGGCTCCCGCCAGGAAGCCGATGCATCCGTCACCGGTGCAGTCGGCAAACCATCGTCCTGGGAATCGAAGGCGGCGGCCATCAGCCGTATTCTGGGCAATGACTGCGACGATCCGGTCTGCATCCATCTCGACCTCATTGGCCCGGCAGTTCAGGAACAGCGATAGGTTCGGCTCGGACAAGACCAGAGCGATCTTCTTCTCGTCCTCGTACATGTCGGCCGTGCCGGGATGACCGCGTCGGGCCTGATCGAGTTCCGCCACGAGGTCGCCCACCCGGGGATAGGGTTGGTACCCGGTCTCGCCGTTGAGCCACACGCGGGCCTCGGAGCTGTTGTTTCCCCCCAACACAGGACGGTCCTGAATC
>JABMPG010000596.1 GCA_013203855.1 bacterium | reverse complement strand
CGCGTAATGCTGCCCCGCGTGCGATTCGTCGCCATGGTTGCGGGCCAGTTCGATGTGTTGAAAGCCATACCAGGGACCGTCAAACTTGCGCCAGAAATCAAGATCGCGCAGAACGGGCTGACACTCGATCGACTCGCTCCCCGGCTGCGTGGCCAGAGGCTGGAAGTGCGCCTTGCCGATCAGGGCGGTGGCATAGCCGTTCTCCTGAAAATGCTGGCCAACGGTCGGCACGTCCTCGGGCAGCTTCACTCCGATGGTCCAACAGTGATGCCATGCCGGATACAGCCCGGTGATCAGCGTGGCCCGGGTGGGCGAACAGACCGGATTGATCGTATAGGCTCGGTCGAAATTCACGCCCTCGCGCGCCAGGCGGTCGAGGCTCGGCGTCTGGATACGGGGGTTGTTCACCCCCAGAGTGTTCCAGTGCTGCTGGTCGCTGGTGATCAGGAGAACGTTCGTCTTCTTACTCATGTCGGGTGGAAGATCCTTTTACAAAAGTGAGCATGGTCCGGCCGGACCGCGCAGGTATCGATGCAGGTTATCCTCCGCAGGGAAATTTGCAAGAGAAAGAGGAACCTCTCGCCCCGTCGCTTGTACGTGGGCAACAGCGTGGTGGTTCGATATCTCTCGGCCATGCCACAGGCCGGTGGAGCCGAGCGCTCTGCGACGCCCCGACTCAGTTCTCAAGCAGGGCCGCGACAGCGAAGTGGTTGGCTTTCCTTGCCAGCATCACGGGAGTGTCTCCGTCGTTGTCAGCGGCGTGTCGGTTCACGCCTTTTCTGAGGAGGGTTTCCACCATTTCGGCCTGACCATTCTGGGCGGCGTAGTGCAACGCGCTGTCGTTATTCTTGCAGAGGGCGTGGATGTTGGCGCCCTTGTCGATCAATATCCTGGCCACCTCGATCTGCCCCTTCGTGGCGGCCAACATAAGGGGCGTGACGCCTTTGCCATCGGGCTGATCGATGTTGGCTCCGCTGTTGATGAAGAGTTCGGCCATCTGCCGTTTGTTTTCAAGAAGGGAAACGTGCAACGGCGTGAGCCCTTCGGGATTGGTCGCATCGATATAGGCGCCAGCCCGAAGGAGCATCGCGGCCTGTTCTGCCAAGCCGGTGTAGGCGGTGATATGCAGGGGACGGCGGCCGTCGGGGCCGGCTTGGTTGATGTCGGCGCCCTTCTCGATGAGCCTCGCGGCGACGGACAGTCGGTGATAGTGGAGGGCGAGATGGAGCGGCCCCCAGCCATATTGGTTGAGGATGTTGAGTTCCACGTCCTTGTTCAGGATGGCCAGCGCCACGGAATCAGCCCTGCGGTGGACGGCGTGGGAGAGGGGCGTCCAGTTAAGATGGTCGCGGGTATTGGGGTCGGCTCCCCGCCGGAGGAGTTCGAGGGCGAGATCGGGGAATTCGGCGCAATCCTCGCAGGCGAACTCGAGCACGGTCGCACCGTAATGGTTCGCGACGTTCAGGTCGATGTTGCTGCTCTTGAGCAGAGTCCGGGCCATCTCGATTTGCTTCTCCTCGAGGGCGGCCGCCAGGGGGGTAAACATGGCGGCATCGGGCGTGTTCACGTCGGCGCCTTTGTCCAGCAGGAGCTGAAAGAGATCCGTGTCGTGGGTCCGGATGGCGGAGACGAGCGGGCTGAGATTGGAGCGGGCATTGGGGTCGGTGCCGTTTTCCAGAAGCCATCTCGCACACTTCGGTTTCTGGTCCCTCAGGGCATAGGTGAGGGCGGTGCCGCCGTATTCGTCCCTGCGGTTGAAATCGAAACCATACTTGCCGAGGAACTGGAGGGAGGCGGAATTATCCTGCTCTCCGTCCACGGCGATATGGGCGGCGTTGAATGCCGTCTGGCGGGTGAGCCACGTGGAGAGACGGGTGGCAACGATGCGTCCGGCGAGATACGGACGGCCCGGATCATCCTGGGGGAGTTTATCGAGAACTTCCTGGAAGGCGGCGATAGATTGCCATTCCAATCCGTCAAGATTCAGGCCCTCCGCCTTCCGCAGCCCTTCCTTGTGGGGACCGGTGAAGAGGCGAAGTTCTGTCTCGAGGTCCTTGCGAGGCAACCCAAGATAGGAGATATGGTACCTCCTGAACCCGTTGGCAAGATCGAAGTCGGGGGGAATCTTGTCCAGCAGGTCGCGCGCGGTTTCGTATTCGCCCAGCCAGAGATGAGCTATGGCCCGGTGGGCGGCAATCTGGGAACGCTGCTCGGCAGAGAAGCCTCCGAGTTCTTCGTATCCTTGGAAGAGGGACATGAGCCGTCCGCGCACGCCGGGCTGGCGATACGCGGCCCGCCAGCGGTTGTTGTTCTGTTCCGACGCCACGTTCAAGAGTGCCTTCCAGTAGATCCAAGGCACGACCGTATCGAAGCGCCCGGTGGCGAGGCACTCCTCGCCGAACTCGATCATGCCCGCGTGAGATCCGCCCCATCGGGGCCGCATGGACCACAGCAGGGAGGAGTAGGCTTGTTCACAGTCGAACTGGGCCAGAACGGCACGATCGAACCAGGTCCGCTCGGTCTCGCCGAGGCGTCCATAGCCGGCCATTGCAACCGGGATCATCTCGCGGGGCGCGTATGCGATATCCGGGCGAGCCTCCCAGGCCCGCACGAAGGCGTCCCGGGCCACAGGCAGATATTTGGCAAAGCCTTCCCAACCCTCGGGCGTCACCACGTTCACGAATCCGCTTCCCCGGAGTTTCCAGGCCAGATTGCGGGCCGCCATCCCCTCAAGCATGTTGGCCAGCCAGGGATCTCCTCCGCCACGCTGGCGAAGCGCCTTGAGGGCCCGCTTGACAACGACGTCGTGGAAGGGCCCGGGGAACTGCCACTCGAGAAGATGATAGGCAAGGGCGATATCGTTGCCTGGGAACTCACCGGCGCAGACCGAGTCGGCGAAGGCCTCGATCATTTTCTGGAAGGTTCCATCGGCATCTCGATCGATATCGGAATTCCCGGCCTTGGAGGCCGCGTTCTGGAGATTGTGGAGGGCGAAGTAGCGTTGAATCTTCGGATATCGATCGAGGTGGGACGATTCGAGGGAGGCGACAGTGAACTCCTTATGGTCCTGTTGGTCATGCCAGGCCATGGCCGAGCCGCAGAGACGAATCACGACGGGGTCGTCGCACCTCGATTTCATCAACGCCTTTGCCTGGCTGTCCAAGGCGGTGGCAGTCGGAGCGTCTTCCCGCTGGCAGATGTATTTCACGCAGCCCTCAAGGAAGGCCTTGGCATCCTCATTCCACGGCCCGTTTCGCCTGCCGACCGTCTCGTAAGCCTCGACGG
>JABMPG010000595.1 GCA_013203855.1 bacterium | reverse complement strand
GGATATGGCACGGACGGGCAGATCTGGGGCTGCGAGATTCTGGTGTGCGATCTGAGGGATTTCGAGCGGGCGGGGCATCTGCGATATTTTCCGCTGTCCGGGGGCGATGCGGCGGCGCGTGAGACGTGGCGTCCGGCGCTGGGGTTGCTTCACGAGATGGGACGCGACTGGCAGGAATTGGGGCTTGGGGAGAATGTCGATCCGCAGGCACTGGAGTGGGTGGCGCGGCAACTGAGGGGTGGTAAGGGAAGGATTGTTCGGACCTCGAGTCTGGGGCGGCTCTTCGATGCGGCAGCTTTTTTGCTCGGGATTTGTGGGCGAAACCGGTATGAGGCCGAGGCGGCCATGACGCTGGAGTCACTCGCAGGGGGCGATTGTGAGGCTGAGGACTACGAGTGGGGACTTGAAAAGGAGGTCGGGGGTGTTTTTTGCCTTGACGGGCGGCCTCTGATGGATCAGCTTTTATGTGACAGAATTGCCGGTCGTCCTGTGGCGCAGGTGGCGCGGGCCTTTCATGGAGGGGTGGCCGCGATGCTTGCCGAGGGAGCGAAGCGTACGGCTCTGGCGAACGGGGTAGGGACCGTGGCGTTGTCGGGAGGCTGTTTTGCCAACCGGGTTCTGTCTCGACTTGTGGCTGCGAAAGTGCATGAAGCCGGCCTTCGGGTTCTGACTCACCGTCGGGCGCCGATGGGAGACGGAGGCGTGGCGTTGGGGCAGGCGGTTGTTGCCGCGGCCCGTCTTGGGATCATTTCGAAGGAGGAAAGATAAAATGTGTCTTGCTGTGCCAGGGCGAATCGCGTTGATTCACCGGTCCGATTCGGAGAGTGACGCACGGACGACGGCGACGGTCGATTTTCAGGGGAGCCGGGTTCAGATCAGTCTGGAACTGACTCCGGACGCGAGGGTGGAGGACTGGGTTCTGGTGCATGCGGGTTTTGCGCTTCAGGTTCTGGACGAAGGCGAGGCGCGGGAGTTGTGGGAGTATCTTCAAGAGGCGGACGTGGTGCGGGAGATTCCCGTCTTCGCGGAAAATCCGGTCCGGGAAGAGAGCGAGCGGTGAAGACGTTTTCGGGCCTGAACAGCGAGAGAATCGACGCGCTTCTGGCGAGTATCCGCAGCGTGTGTGAGGGCTTGGCGGAGATTCGGCTGATGGAAGTCTGCGGGACCCATACAGTCTCGATTTTCCGCAGTGGCATCCGGTCGTTGTTGCCGAAGAACGTGCGCCTGATCAGCGGGCCGGGGTGTCCGGTTTGCGTGACGCCTTCGGGATATCTGGACGCGGCGTGCAATCTGGCGGGGCGGTCGGGTGTGACGGTCTGCACGTATGGGGATATGGTTCGTGTGCCGGGGACGGATGGGAGTCTGGCCGATCATCGTGCTCAGGGCGGGGATGTGCGGGTGGTTTATTCGGTGCGGGATGCGTTGCGGTATGCGATGGATACGCCGGACAAGGAAGTGGTTTTCCTGGCGATTGGTTTCGAGACGACGGCTCCGGCCACGGCCTCGGCCATTCTGGAAGCGCGGCGCTCGGACGTGAAAAATTTTTCGGTGCTGGAGGGGCACAAGTTGGTCGTGCCGGCGATGCGGACTCTTCTGTCTGACCCAAGCACCGCCCTCGACGGATTCATCTGTCCTGGTCATGTGAGTGTGGTGATCGGGTCGGCGGCCTATAAGCCGATCTCTCGGGAATACGGGAAGCCTTGCGTGGTAGCGGGTTTTGAGCCGATCCAGATTCTGGCGTGTGTGGAACGGTTGGCGATGCAGGTTCGCGAGGGGCGGGCGGATGTGGAGAACGTGTACCAGGTGGCGGTGAAGGAAGAGGGGAACGTGGTGGCGATGCAGCGGATCGAGGAGGTTTTTCAGCCGGCGGCGGCGACGTGGCGCGCCATGGGGTCGTTTCCGGATAGCGGTTTGAAATTGCGGCAATCCTATCAGGAGTTTGACGCAGCCCGGCGTTTCGGTTTGAAAACAGACGGTGACTACGAGCCGCCCGCCTGCCGGTGCGGGGATGTCATTCAGGGCAAGGTGGAGCCGCTGGAGTGCGCGCTCTTCGGCAAGACGTGCACGACAACTCATCCGATCGGTCCGTGCATGGTGAGCAGCGAGGGAACGTGCGCGGCATGGTTCAAGTACGGCAGCGTGGCCCGATGAGCGCCTCCCAATTCACTTCACAGAATAGATCCGATACTTCTTTATCTATGAATTCACCTGTTTCCTCTCAGAATTCCGAGTCCCGTATCGTGTTGGCTCACGGGGGCGGAGGCGAATTGACGCGGCGTCTCATCGAGGACCGGATCGCTCCTAAACTCCGCAACGATTTGCTGAACCCTCTCGATGACAGCGCGACTCTCGAGCTGCCCGCAGGGCGCGTGTGTTTCACGACGGATTCGTACGTGGTCCAGCCCCTTGTGTTTCCGGGTGGCGATATCGGGAAGCTGGCCGTGTGCGGAACGGTGAATGACCTAGCGGTGATGGGCGCGCGTCCCGTGGCGCTTAGCTTGGCGTTGATTATCGAAGAGGGGCTTTCGCTGGAGGTCCTGGAACGATTGCTGGAGTCGCTGGCGGAAACGGCGCGGGAGGCGGGGGTTCCGATCGCGACGGGTGACACGAAGGTTGTGGAGCGGGGGCGGGGCGATGGCCTGATTGTGAACACAGCAGGGATCGGCGTGCTAGGAGACAGCGTGCAGTTGGGCCTTTCGCGGATCAGTCCGGGGGATGCGATCATCGTGACGGGCCGGATCGCGGAGCATGGCCTCGCGGTGATGTCGGTTCGTGAGGGGCTGGAGTTCGAGACGAGTTTGATGAGCGACGCGGCTCCGCTGAATGGTCTGGCACAGGCGATTCTGGGGGCAGGCGCGGACGTGAAGTTCATGCGGGATCCGACGCGGGGCGGGTTGGCCGGGGTGATGGCCGATCTGGCGGAGGCGACCGGGTTCAGTATAGAGGCGCGGGAATCGGATATTCCTCTTTCGAGGGTCTGTCTTCATACGGCGGAGATGTTGGGTCTGTATCCTCTGACAGTCGCGAACGAGGGGAAGATCGTTGTGGTGGTGAGCGAGTCCGATGCCGAGAAGGCTCTGGCGGCGATGAAGGTCCATCGCTATGGGCAACATGCCGCGATTATTGGGCGAGTGACGGATCGGGCGCCGGCTCTGGCCGAGCTGGTGACCCGGGCGGGCGGACGTCGTATCGTGCAGCGTCCCTACGGCGAAGAACTTCCGCGAATCTGTTAGAAAGGCTTGCGCATGTCGAAGTCGAAGAACACGAATCATTTCTCCCCCTCTGTGTTTCATCGTCACCTGATGGATGAGACACGGCAGGAACTCTCGTTTGAGAATGCCTTCGAGGGAGATCTGAAGAAGTGGCAGGGGCGTTTGCGTCGCAAACTTCGGCAGTTGATCGGCGAGATGCCGGAGGCTCGGGGTGATCTGAACGAGCGGTCGGAGTGGACGCAGGAGCATCGTCTGGGGACGATCGAGAAGATTGTTTTCACGAGCGAGCCCTATGCGGATGTGCCGGCTTACGTTTGTTTGCCCGCGGGGGGGAAGCCTCCCTACAAGTTCATGATTTGCGTGCAGGGGCATTCGACGGGGATGCACAACTCTATTGGGGTTGAGCGGGACGACGAGATGAAGGCTTTTGCGGTGGAGGGAGACCGCGATTTCGCCTTGGGTTGCATGGAACGGGGGATCGGGGCATTGTGCGTCGAGCAGCGGTCTTTTGGTCTACGCCGGGAGCAGGTGCAGGAACAGGTCGCCAAGCATGGCTGCCATGATGCGACGATGCACGCGCTGATGCTGGGTCGGACGCTTCTGGGGGAGCGGGTTTTCGATATCGACCGGGGTATCGATTATCTGGAGAGGCGAGGCGACGTGGACATGAAGCGAGTGGGAGTGATGGGGAATTCGGGAGGCGGAACGTCGAGCCTTTTTGCGGCAGCTCTGCTTCCGCGAGTTCAATTTGGCATGCCGTCGTGTTATTTCTGCACGTTCCGGGATTCGATCATGTCGATCTATCACTGCATGGACAACTATGTTCCGGGGCTTCTTCGCTACGCGGAGATGTCGGACTGTATGGGATTATTCGCGCCACGGCCGGTTGTGATCGTGGCGGGGAAGGAAGACCCTATTTTTCCGATCCAGGCAGTGCGGAAGGCTTTTCGGAATCTTCAGAAGATCTACGAGGCGGCCGGGGCGCCTGGGAACTGCAAACTGGTGGTGGGGAATGAGGGGCATCGATTCTACGCGAAGGAAGCCTGGCCGAAGATGCTGGCCTTTCTGAAGAAGTCTTGACTATGCACGAAATGGCTATCGCTGTAAGTCTCTACGATCAGGTCTGCCGGGCGGTCGAGGCGGAGGGGGAGATCCGCGTCGAGGAGGTGGAGGTCCGGGTGGGAGATCTGCAATTGGTGGTTCCGGAAGCGTTCGAGGCGGCATGGGATGCGGTGTGCCAGGGGACGGGGCTTGAGGGGAGTCGGCTGAAGATCGTGGAGGTTCCTCCCCGTGCACGATGCCGGGGATGTGACGAGGAGTTTCGTCCGGAGGTGGATTTCTACCTGTGCCCGCAGTGCGGCGAGGCGGACGTGGATATTCTGGAGGGACGTGAGATCATCTTGAGTTCTCTGACGGCGGAAAGGGTGGAGGGATGATGGAAGGAACCTTGCGAAAGGGCGGCAAAATGAAGATATCGGTTGTGGAGAACGTTCTGAAGGCGAATGACGCGGTGGCTCATGAGAATCGGCGTCGGCTGGAGGCGGCGGGGGTTCGGGCGCTGAATATGATGAGCGCTCCGGGGAGCGGGAAGACGACTCTGCTGCATGAGACGATCGCGACGCTTCAGAACGATCTGCGATTCGCTGTTCTGGTGGGGGACCTTCAGACGACGCGCGACGCGGAGCGGCTGGGCGATCTGGACGCGCAGGTGACGCAGATCAACACGGGGCGGGGGTGCCATCTGGATGCGACACAGGTGACACAGGGGCTGGAGACGCTGGATCTGGAGGGGCTCGATTTTCTGATTATCGAGAACGTGGGGAATATGGTTTGTCCTGCGGGGTTTGACCTAGGTGAGCATCTTCGGGTAATTCTTCTGAGCGTGCCGGAGGGCGATGATAAGGTGGCGAAGTATCCGACGCTCTTTCGACCTGCGGACGTGATTCTTCTGACGAAGGTGGATCTTCTGGGCATCCTTGATTTCGACGTTTCGCGCGTGGAGGAGGACTTGTCCCACATCAATACGCGGGCCCCGCTTCTGCGGATTTCAAGCAAGACCGGCGAGGGGATGGACGCGTGGCTGAACTGGCTGCGGGGGCAGAAGGTCCGATCCTGAAATCCCGCCTTGGTTACTCTCGATTCATGTTTTTCAGAAATTCAACGAGCTCTCAGCGGATCGAGGCGTTGCGCTTGTACCTCGAACGCGACCTGCTGCCAGCAATCGGATATGCGGGCGCCGGGCTGGCCGAAGTGCGGCCTGAAGTCGATCCGATTCTGTGGAAGGTCAAACAAGCCGGAAAGCCTGCTCTGGGGGTCCGGTGCCTTCGTCGGGCCGGGGAGAGCCGGACGGAGACTCACGCGCAGGCGGCGGCGATCCTGGGACAGGCGGGCGTGGTGGCGCCGCGGGTGGTGGCCCGCAACGTGCCTTCTCCTTTGTTGAAAAAACACGACTTAGACG
>JABMPG010000594.1 GCA_013203855.1 bacterium | reverse complement strand
TATTTACCGGGAGGAATTTCCAGAGGGGTGGGGACTAGACGAGCAGGCTTTAGGGCTCGAGTGTTATTCGATCAGCGAGACGATGTTCAAGCGGCGGACGGGGGCGAACAGTGAGGTGGTAGGGTGTCGGCTGAAGGGGGAGTCGATGCAACCAGCGTATCAGCCCGGGGATCTGCTGTTGGTGGAGCGGGTTGAAGATCCGGATGGGAATGTGAAGAACCGGGACCATGTGGTCGTGGATTTAACGGGACGGGGGGAATACGCGATGAAGGTCTATCTGCGGCACGTGCAAATGTTGGGGAGCATCAACCCGCACTTCGATCCGATTCCGTGGGGGCCGGAAATGCGGCTTTACGGGATCGTGGTGGGGATGTTTCGGAGTCTGGTATGAGAGCCCGCCCGATGAAGAGACTCTTGCTGATTTTGGGTGTATTCATTGGCGGCGGGGTGATCGTCGGCGGGTTCTTTGGGATGGCAAAATATCAACAAAACAAGGACGCCAGTCGTCGCGCGGAGATTCTGCGGGTAAATGAGGCGATCACTGTGGCGGTCGAAGATGGTGAGATATCTCGGGCCTTAGATATAGCCCGGACTGCGCGTTCGCTTTGCAAGGTTGAACGTGTGACCGATCTCGAAAGGAACTTGATTGCGACAGAGCGTTGCCTGAACTTTTTGTCGGAACCGAAAATGTTTGAGGCCTGGTGCAGAGAACAGAAGTCCGGGGTTTTGGAGAAGGCTATTTCAACGGGACGGCTACCCGATGAGATATGGACGAATAACCAGTCGGTGAAGGTGCGCATAGATGACTTTCTGCAAGGACAGATTTACCTCATTACTCAGAACCTGAACCGTCGTCAAGAGCAAGAGGAACGTGCAGAGAGAATGCGCCTGGCGGCTGAACAGGAGCGCCAAGAGATCGAAAAGGAGCGCCAGCGGGTGGAGGCTGAGAAGATAGAGGCTGAACAGAAGAGATTAGCCTACGAACGCAGGATGAGAAACGCCCCCTTGTCATTCGACGCGGGAACATTGGGCGATGTTCTGATTGTCAAGAACTTGGACGAGTACGATTGGGTCAATGTTGAGATTTACGTGAATGCGCCGCTCGAGAATTACCCGAAGGGCTACTTAATGAAGGTGCAAAAGATCGGGCGGGGCACTTCGTTTAAGGCGAAGATTGATGGGTTTACCTGGACAGAGGACAATAAGCGCTTCGATCCTGAAGCATATGGGGTTAAGAGCATGGCAATCTACGTGAATTCTCCGTGGGGAAAGAAATCGAGTTTTACAGAGTTTGCGGTCGTCGGAACTGAGTCGTCTCTGGATTCAGACGAAGGTCCATTGTTTTGAATACCTGAAATCAGGTTTGAGAATCTTGAAAGGGCTAAGCGAAGCCCCCGGTCGAATATCGGCCGGGGGCTTGTTTGTTTCTGAGAACAGGGGAGAAACATACATCCTCAGGGCTGGAGTTTGGCAACGCCGTCGCGCAGAAAGATCGCGAGGATTCCGCCGGCAATGGTCTGGATGCCGGTGGGCACGTCGCCGGTGAGGATGAGTCCGACACCGGTAGCGATGGCCGCCAGCCCTCCCCAGAATGTTTTGGTTTTGAAAACAGTTGAGGTCATGGGTGCGCTCCTTTCAGTATGGAATGTACTCGCCGGTCTCGAGCATGAGGGCGAGTTCCTGAACACGTTCGGGGGTCTGCTCGTGCAGTTGCGAGTCGATGAGTTCCGGGGCGGCCTGGGTCCAATCACTGTCGAGGATGGCCTGTCGCATTTTGACGAATCGGGCCAGTCGCAGGGAGCCGAGTTGATAGGCAAGTGAGACGATGACGTCGCGACGCGCTTCGGGGTAGGTTCCGAGATCGGGGTAGATGTTGCGGGCGGTGTTGCGGGCAATGTTGATGTGTGCCGTGAGGAGGGCGTCAGCGAGGACCTCGTGTATGCCAAATGGGGCTCCTGCGTCCAGCGCATGGACCCAGGCGGGTCCGGTGATTCGACATCCGTAGCCAATGGTCCAATGACCGAGATGGTCTCGGTATGCTGTCAGACAGAGGCCTTCGTGCCGTTTGAGCATCTCGACCAGGCGATCCATGAGCGACTCCTTTTCGGTGTTCAGGTGTTTCACGTGACACATTTTCGCCACGGCTGGAGGTGATGTCAACCTATGATTGGCGAAATCGACCGCTCCGCTCGGATTTTGTACTTGCGTTTTGCGCCTGTCTATGGTGTAACTCACCCCAGATAGGCGTTCTATGCCAATTCTCTTGTCACTTTCGATTTCCGCAGACGGCCCCAATCAACTCCCCTGTGAGTTGACGGGCTGTTTCACGCTTGAGGCGACCCGCTCCCGCCGAGTGGCAGCTCCGGCCGTCTGCGGGAAATATCCATCCATCCGAGAGATGTTTGTCCGGGGGGCAACCCGGGCCCGGGGACGCGAGGGGCGTCGCTTCCCTGGGCCTGTGGGTTTTCTGCGTTCTCGCCGTCTGTCTCTTCCATGACTTCCTTCCTCTGACAGGCGGACTCCAATAGAGTTGGAGGTGTTCCGTGAAACCGCTTGTCCTTCTGATGGTTGCCGCTTTACTCATATTCTTCCTGATGGGGATTGCCTCGCGACCAGCGGGTCAGATCTACCACGGCCGTTTTCGTATCCACGTGGACGGATGCGCGTGGGACGTGCAGTCCTACTATCGGGACGGAACACTGATCCAGTGGCAGCCCGATCTGCACAGCCCTCGACAGGAGGCCAGCCATTGGAGAGTGGAGGAGTTGCCATGATCCGGATGATACTCAAGTTTGGCCTGTTGCTCGTGCTGCTATGGTGCGCACGTTGGGCATTGGGATGGCCCGATCGCGTGGCGGATAGGCGATCGGATGAGAGGCAACGCCAGGCGGACGCGGAGATCGCCCGATGGCAACAGCGGATCGATGCAGATGCTCAGCGCATGAAGTATGAGATACGGGAGATGGTAGATGATGGGCGCAAATAGGCCAGAAACGGCCTAGATTTGACGAATTGTGGGGGTCAAAAGGGGTCAAAAAGGGGGGTAGGGGGCGGGTC
>JABMPG010000593.1 GCA_013203855.1 bacterium | reverse complement strand
TTCCCGTTGTGTTTGTCTTCGTGGCCCAGACCTTTCACGCTGCCGGCAGTCTCTCCCTGGAAGAAAAACGCGCAACCTATGATATCCCGCGATCTGGGGGGTTCTACTCTTGGGAAATGAACAATGAAATGCAGCCTGTCCGGTGGACCGCGCGGGATGCCTGGTTCTGCGTTCCGAGACAAGTCGACCATCTGGACATGTCACTCTGTGCTCCTCATCCCGACGCGCAAGAGGAGCCGGTCGTGGTCGAGGTCTTCGTGGACGGCTCGTTGGCTCGGACGCTGCTTTTCACCCATCCGTGGGAGGCTCATTCACTCAACCTGGGTTTGCCTCCCGGTTTGGAGAAGGAGATCGAGGTTCGCCTGCGCGTGAGCCGCACGATGAGCCCGGCCCGCCTCAGTCCTCGCGATCTCGATACGAGAGAGCTTGGGGTGCTGGTTGAAGGCTGGGGGTTTCGGGTTCAACAGAGCGGGGAATGAGGGATAGAATCGGTCACGGCTGGAGTTTGGGCCGGTGGCGTGGTAGACTGCGTCAGGTGTCGATGCGACGAAGTCTGTGACCGTGGGTGCGGGGCTGGTTCTCCGCCCAGGGGTTTTGTGATTATCTTTGTATGACTCGGGAGCCAGGTAATGAAACATGCAGCCGATGGAGACGGGCTCAATATCGTTGTGATCGAAGATGACGACGAGATCGCGGAGGTTCTGCGCGTAAGCCTCGAGATGGCGGGACTCCGAGTGCATCGCGCGGGGGACGGGCTCCAGGGTCTTGATATGGTGCGAAAGATTCAACCCGCCGGTGTGATACTCGATATCATGATTCCGAAGATGAACGGCTACGAGGTGTGCGCGGCGCTTCAGACTGACGAGAGACTGCGCCGTATGCCGATCATGATCATGACGGCGCTGCTTGAGGACAAGAACCGCACGGCCGAGCGGGAATGGTGTCAAAGGATGGAAGTCGCCGATTTTGTCAGCAAGCCTTTTGACACGGATGACGTGGTGCAGCGCGTTCTGAAGATGATCAACAGCGGGCGTTGAGCCCGATCCCGTTCACCTTATACAGAAATCCCGGCCTCGCGCGAGGCCGGGATTTTTCATGTTCGGACAGCGGTCGGATATCAGTTGCGGGCCGCTGCCTTGCCCTCGAGAGCATTCTTGATCTCCAGGACGATGTATCTTGTCGAACCGCCGCCAGGATGGTTGATCACGAGGCTGTCTCCAACCTTGCGGTTCAGGAACTGCTTGCCGAAGGGGGTGAGATATGAAAGGACGTGGTTCTCGGGATCGGCATCCCAGACGCCGAGGAGTTCATACTGTTCCTCGCGCCCGGTATCCTGATCGCGAACGCGGAATCGCGTGCCGAAGCCGACGACGCGCGTGTCGATGTGCTCCGGGTCGACTACTCGAGCCCGTTGGAGGAGGTCCTCCAGCGCTTCGAGACGACGAAAAAGAATCTTCTGTCGTTCTTTCGCGGACTCGTACTCGGCGTTTTCGCTCAGGTCTCCGTGAGAGGCGGCCGCCCCGATCGCGGCAGTGTTTTCGGGGATTTCGAAGGACTTGATGTGCTGGTATTCTTTCTGCCGAGTCTCCAAGGATCCAGCGGTGACGAAATGCTCCGCGCTTTCCCCGCCGTCCGCCCCTTCCAGGTCGAAACAGATCGTGCGCGCGGCGCTGTCGAATGCGAGTCTGAAGTTCTTGCTCAGGGCCGGGTTGTTCATGATGGTCGAGTGTCGCGTTCGGGTTTCTTCGTTTTCGAATTCGGTGAAGACTTCGATGATCATCGCTTGGTGATTCTCGAGGAGAAGATTCTCCAAGCGGCTTTTGAGGCCGCGCAGGCGGCCTGATTCCGAGTCTTCGCGATTGACTCGAAGCTGGCATTCGTTGATGAGGTCCAATGTGGCGTCAAACAGGTCGCGGATGGCTACTTCGATTGGGATTTCGGGGAACTTGTTCTCCCGGTAGGCCCGCACCATCCAGAGATATGTTTCGGGATTCTCATAGGGCCGGTGCAGCATCTGTTCGGCCATGTGGGCCGCGTGATCGATATCGCCCGAATCGATCATTTCCCTCAGCACCCATTGGGCCAGGCGAACCGGCGCGGACAAGAACAGGTGTTCGGCACGATCCGGCCAGGACTCGGGCGCGCTTTCTCTCAACTGGCGTCCGGCGCGAACCTGGTAGTCGAAGATCGAGATGGCGCCGATGATTTCGGCCGGCTGGGGAGTGGCAAGGAGCAGGCTGGCAGGGCTGGGACCTTCCGCCGCGGGCAGTTCGGAAACGGCCTGGCAGAGATCGTCGATCAGATACAGGTACTGGATGCGTTGGGCGAGATTGTCGCCCTTGGTCTGCCCTAGATCGTCCTGAAGGCGTTTGAAGATCGTGCGCGCGGCATCGGTCGGTATGGGCTCTGCTTCGCGGTTCTTGAGCATTTCCATTGTCAGGGCGTATTGCCTCGCGAAGTTGTCCGCCCGGCGAAAATCGGCCAGAACTTCTTCGTGATAGGATTTCGGCTCGTCGCGGAGTTCCAGTTTGGGGTTCGCGACAGATCCGGTGAAACCGATGTAAGGGTCGAACCGGAACAGATCCCGGTTCCGCGCCCACCAGGAGTTCCACTCCTTCTGGTCAAAGATGCCCTGCAGGAGCACTTCCTTGAGGTCGGCCCGGTTCATCGGAGTGGGCAGGTGCTTCAGGCAGTACTTGAGAAACTCGACGGGGGTTTGCTGGGCCTTTCGCTTCAGGGCTTCGGGATTCAGGAGTCGCTGGGACAGGAAATGGGAGAGGGGAAGACGTTTCAGGAATTCCTTGACGCCTTGGAAGGAAAAGGATTTCTCTCCGTCGTCCTGGAAGCGGATAAAGACGCGTCTTTCGTTTATATCGAGCTGGGTCACAACGCCTGCGCCCCAGTGATCATGACGAAAGACCTGTCCTTCGGAATTCTGAACGAACTGGAGAAATCGGTTCAGGGGATCGTAGAGTTCGGGTTCGTGGAGAAGGCCGCTGGCTTCGAGATACATCTGAAGGTGGGAATGTTGCTCGTACTGGGAGCGAATGGCGTCGAGCAGAGGCTGGCGTAACTCTTCGAACAGGGGAACGACGTGGAGCACTCCTCGACATACCTGAACGATATGGCGGGGATTGTCCTTGCCTTCGAGCGATTCTGCGAGGAGAAGAATCCAGGCCTTGAAGTCGGGCGTTTTTTCGGCCTGGGTAGCCCGTTTTGCGAGAGCCGCGTAGAATCTTGGGCTTTCGGGCGGAGAGTCAACGATTTGGGGCCAAAGACCGTGGACCTTGTCCCATTTATCCTGACTCGAGAAGTGAAGAATCTGGTTTTCCAGGCGCGAGGGGCTTTTGGCCATAAGGCAGAGGGGGTCTCCTTCATCGGACTCGTACCGGGCAAGGCCGGCAGATAATCAGAATACCCCATTGAAGGGGAAGAGGCAAAAAGATTCTCTTTTTTTCTTTGACTTTTTCTTCCGGGGGCCTGAGGGTAGGATTCCGTATTTGTGCGGTCGTGGTTATGAGCCGCAGAGTGTGCTTCCGGTGCAAGATTGGGAAGCGCCGTCCCCTCAGGCAACGGTAGATTTCGGGTTTGGCCCGTCTACATAATCCTACACTTTCTCCAAAAGGAGTCGCCGATGAACCCCAACCTGTTCTGGCCTCTGGGAGCAGGCGCTCTGGCCCTGCTTTTCGTGGTCTATCTCACCCTCGGTCTGCTCAAGAAATCTCGCGGCAACGATCGCATGATCGAGATCTCCATTGCGATCCAGGAAGGCGCGAAAGCTTTTCTCAAGCGCGAGTACTTCTATGTGGCCATCTTCGTCGTTGTCATTGGCACTTTCATCACGATCGCCGGCGAGATGAACAAGAACACCTCCATGGGGTGGCCCACTGCGTTGGCGTTCGTCTTTGGGGCTATCTGCTCGGCCCTCACCGGGTACATCGGGATGAGCATCGCCACCCGCGCGAATTGCCGCACCACTCAGGCCGCAGCTGAGGGTGGGACTCCCGCGGCTCTGGGCGTGGCGATTTCGGGCGGTGCCGTCATGGGCATGTCTGTCGTTGGCATTTCCGTCATCGGTCTCGTGCTGGTTTATTATTTTGCCAGTTATCTCGTGTCGGACCCCAAAGAGGCGATGTCCATCACCAACGGCTTTGCCATGGGCGCTTCTCTTATGGCCCTTTTTGCCCGCTCGGGCGGCGGCATCT
>JABMPG010000592.1 GCA_013203855.1 bacterium | reverse complement strand
GGCTCGAAGACCCCCACCACCTCGTTCGCCACCTCCACATCCGACGTATCCAGAGTCTCATGGGGACCATAGGGAATGAGGGGAAACACCATGAAATTCTTCGGGTTTCTCCGAAAAGCCTGGCTCGCCTCGATATCCTTGTAGTCCGGCCGCGTCTGCTTCCCGCTGCCCGTAAAGGTCGTCTCCGGATAGTAACGCAGAAGCGGAAAGAACGATTGCCCCTCATAACGGGCATAAAGAGGGACATCATTGCAGATCAGTTCCGATCCCAGGCTGATAGCGTACGCGACGAGGAGGATCAGAAAAGACCACCACGCCCGCTTGATCTGGCGAAATCGTCGCAGACGCCGACGCGTGACAGGATTTAGGCGCCGGGCGATCCAGTTCATTTGGAGAAGTCGATTCGCGGATCGATCAGAACATAGCACAGATCCGAGAGAATGTTTCCCAGAAGGCCCAGAATGGCCGTGAGAGTGATGATCCCCATGAAAACCGGATAGTCGCGCCCCAAGGTTGCCTCAAGACTCAATCGCCCGATACCCGGGATCTCAAACACTTTCTCGATCAGCACCGCCCCGGCGAACATCACGGTCAATACCCCGCCGAAACCCGTCGCGATCGGAATCAGGGAATTGCGCAGGGCGTGCAACCAGATGGTCCGCCGCCGGGAACAGCCCTTCGCCCGCGCCGTGCGCACGTAATCTTTCGAAATCTCCTCCAGAAGCGAGTTCTTCATCAGAAGAGTCAAGACGGCGAAATTCCCGATCACATAGCACAAGACGGGCAAGAACATGTGGGAAGCTACATCCTTCGCCTTCCCCAGAAACGTCAGCCGATCATAGTTCTCCGAGATAAAACCCGCGTGGGGAAAGATATCCGGCATCCCCTCCACCGTCCCGCTCAGAAACATCTTCAGCAGCATGCCGAAGGCGAAGGCCGGTATGGCATATCCCACGAACACAACAACTGATGAGGCCATATCGAAAGGCGTATTGTTCCGAAGAGCCTTGGCGATCCCCAGAGGAATGCATACCAGATAGCTGAGAATGAAACCCGTGATCCCGAAAATCAGCGAGACCGGAAATCGTTCCGCGATCAGTTCCCATACCGTCTTGTTCGGATACTTGAACGACGCGCCCTTCATCCCCAGCCGGTCGTTCACCAAATACATCCAGTAGGCAACGTACCAGGGCTTGTCGAAGTTGAAGCGTCCGCGGATCGCCTTCAGCTGCTCCGGGCTGATCGCTCCGGTAACTTCACGCGCCCCGGCGCTGATCTCTCCGCCTGCCCCTCCGCCCCGCATCCGCGCCACGGCCAGGTCGACGGGCCCGCCCGGCACAAACCGGGTCAGCAAGAAACACGCGACCGTAATGCCGATGAAGGTCGGGATCACTAGCAGAAGACGTTTGACGAAGTAAGCGAGTCGGCCCATAAGAAGTGCATGGCGCTCCGGCCGTTAGTTTCTCCCCTGAAGTCGGCCGTTGATGTACTTGTGCAGAATGCGTGAGATAAGCGTCTGGTAAGGAAGCCCTTCCTCGATCGCTCTTTTGGGAAACCGAACCAGATCCCGTTCGGTAATACGAATGTTTACGCGCTTATCCTTTCGAAGAGTCACGCGCGCCATCTCGGCGTATCGTGTCGATTTCTTCTTCGGAAGCGGCTCCCATTCTCCGTGTTCGACAAATTCCGGTATTTCCCTATCAGCGTGGTTCGGCACACTCAACCTTTGCAGCGCGTTGTCTCGCTTCATCCGGGCTTGATGCCCGGTCATCATGGTTGCTCTTCTCCCTCCTTGAATCTCTCATCAAAATCTACGTCAAAACCCTTCGGGGGAAGCATTCTGTCGGTGTTCATGGCATCTTCGAGATCGGCCTCGGCGTCTTCGTCGAACCACCAGAGGTCGTAGGAGGAGCGTTCGTCACCGTATTTCGACAGGACAGTCGCCGGAGTTCCGAACTTGTTCCAGTAGAGGAGGCGGGTGTAGTCGGTGTTCCAGAGCAGGACGTAGGGGAACTGGTCATAGATGATCTGATCAATCTGGCGGACAATCGCGTGGCGCTCCTGGATATCGAAAATCGTCTTCTGCCTCTCGATCAATTCATCCACGCGGGGATCCTTGAAGCCAGTGATATTGTGCCCCGAGGGACGGTCCGCCTCCCTGGAGTGCCACATCGATTCCGGATCCTTGCGCACCCCGGCCCCCCAGGCCGCCCAAGTCATGTCGTAGCTGTACTCGTCCATGTCCTTGCTCCAGGCCGCCCAATCCTTCTGGTCGATCTCCAGCACGATGCCGACGTCCTTGAGATCCTGCTGATAGATGGAGAGAAAGCGCATCGATGAATCGCCACGAGCGAGAAAATTGATTCGGAACGGGCGGCCGTCCTTCTCGAGAACTCCCGTGGCGGGACTCGCCTGCCAGCCGGCCTCTTTCAGGAGAGCGCGGGCGGCGGCCTTGTCGAAGGGAACGAGCTGGTTCGGGCAGGGGTGTTCCTCGTCGTAGAGATCTTCGTAGTAGGACCGGTGCAGGAAATACTGGTTGTACATGATCGTCGCGTTCATCTCCTCGCGGTTGAGAAGATGACACAGGGCCTTGCGCACCCGGACGTCCTCAAACAACGGGCGGCGCATGTTCATGGCGAAGCCCTGAAAGCCAACCGGGTCGTAGTTGGTCACCTTCTGCTTGACAATCCAGTTCTTGGCGAACTTCTCGCCCACCGTCTCGTTCACCCACATGCGCGAGGTGTAAACCGGGTAGAGGTCCACCTGCCCCTTCAGAAAGGACTCGAAGGCCGTCTCGTTGCTCTCGAAAAGTTGGAACCGCAGCGTCTGAAAATTTCCCGTGTTCCGAGCCTTGGGATAACCCGCGCGCCACCAGTCCTCCCGGCGTTCCATAGTGATATAGATGCCGGACCGGATTTCTCCGAGTCGGTAGAGTCCCGAAATCACGGGAAACTCGAAGTTGATGAGGTTGAAGTCCTGGCCCTGGTAGGCGTGCTTGGGGAGAATGGCCATCCCTCCGACCGCGCCGAGGTTGCGCCAGTGGACTTCGCGGGCGGTGAAACGGATCACGAGCGGCTCGAGAATCTCGGGAGCCTCGAACACTTCGAGGTCGACCTTGTGCGGGCCCGTCAGGTTCTTGGGATCGAGAATCGTCTCGAAAGTCCACTTCACGTCCTCGGCCGTGATCGGTTTTCCGTCGCTCCACCTGGCCTTGGGATCGATCCAGAAGGTGAAAGTCTTCTTGTCGTCGCTGATGGTCCACTTCTCGGCGAGCCAGGGCTCGTCGTCGAGCGTGATCGGGTCCGCCGAGATAAGGGTCTCGTACATGGACGTGAAAACGGTGGCGGAAAAGACGTTCGTGTCCAGATAGTAGTTCAGGCTATCGGGAGAAGGCCCCCCATAGATCGAAATCTCTCCGCCCGGATAGGCATAGGAACTGGCCATCGGACTCGGCTTCTCCTGCCACACGGGTTTCGGAAAGGTCTCCTCACCCCAAGCCGACAAGCCCATGATCCCCACCAGAAGAAAAAAAAGAATCTGTCGCATATCACGTTCCTTACGATCATTGCCATAGGACGGCGGCGGAGCCGGGTCGCCTATACTCTCAGACGCCGTCCCTGTAGCCATCCATCTTCAGGAATTCCCGCCGGACTTCGCAAGGGAAAAGGAGATTTCCATTGCCCCCGTCCCCCCGCAAACCGCAAACTGAAACTAGCATACTGCGAATGGTAGCATCCTGACTCCAAACTCAGAATACGAGCCATGCCCTCCCAACCCGACGCCTCCCCCCTTCTCGAAATCCGCGACCTCAAGACCTATTTCCACCTCATGGAAGGGGTGGCGAAGGCCGTGGATGGGGTGTCGTTTCGGGTGGACCGGGGGAAGACGCTCGGCGTTGTGGGTG
>JABMPG010000591.1 GCA_013203855.1 bacterium | reverse complement strand
CGCCGCGTTCTCTTCCACCTGGTCATTTTCTTCCTGATTGTCGTCGCGCTGGCGGTAGCGATCATTCTTGTTCCTGTCCGTTCCGATTTTCTGAACCGTCAGATTGCAGCCGCCTTTCAGCAAGCCACAGGTCTCCGCATCTCCTTCCGATGGGCGGTCTACCGCCTCGCCCAAGGCCGTATCGACTTTACCGACGTGCGGTTCGAAATGCCCGATTCCGGGCGGCGCCTGGTGGATGTGTCCCGTGTCGAAGCGACCTGGGACTGGCGGCTGTTACGTCCGCTGACGCCCATGAGCCTCCGGTCCATCGACCTCTACACCCCCGAGCCTCTGTTCTGCTATCTCGAGGACGACCTCACGCTGCGCCCTCACCCCCGTCTTCAGTCTTTCCTCGACCTGGCCGAAGAACTCCAACGGGCCCCTCGGGGCGAAGTCGAACTCGACCGGCCCGTCCGGGTCTCTCTGACCGAATGTTCCTTCTATCTCATCCGCGCTCTGGACCAGGACGCCCCCGCCACGTCCTCCCTGGGCCAGACCGTGTCGGCCCTTCCGCCCGGAACCACTCCGGTGGCCGGCCTCGAATCCACCGATCTGGCCATGTCTTACGACGGGAAAACCGTCTGGCCCCTTCAGATCTCGGGTTACCTTTGGGGCGAGCCCTCTTCCGCCGTCACGGCCTCCCTGCGCGAGTCGGGCGAACCGGGACAGTACGTCTTCTCCATGCACGTCATCGCCCTCGACCTGCCCGGGCACGTGCGTCTCAACCTCCCCATCGAGTTCCAGTCCCGGCGCCTGACCATCCACGGAACACTTGATCCTGGCCCTCAGACAAGACTGAACCTTTCCTTGGAGGCCGAGGAGGTGCAGGCCGCCTGGGTCGATCGCGGTCTGACGCTCCCCGCCACAGCTCTTCGCCTCGAAGGGCGCGGAATCCTGCACCACGGACGGAAAGTCCTGGAATTCCCCGAGGTGATCGTGCACGGGTGGAATTCTGATCTGACGGCATCGGCGGAAGTCGGCTTCAACGGCACCCGTCCCTTCCGTCTCCGCGTTATCGAAAGCCACCTCTCCCCGTCCCTTATCAACCCGTGGAAAATCTTCCTCCCACCCATCCCGCCCCGGTTCGACGTGACCGAGGGCCAGATCAGATTTGAAGGCTCTCTCTCCGGCGAGGAAACGGGGCCCGATTGGCCGCGGGCCCAAGGTTCGATCCGGCTGGAAAAGGTCTATTTGCAGACCGACCTGCACGAAGCAACCACCCGCCTCGGCCCTCTGGAGGGAGGACTGACCCTGACGTCCGCTTCCTTGGAGCTCGAGAACCTCGTCGTCCAGGACCTCTCCAGCCGTCTTGCCGCCTCCGGACGCCTCTTGCGGACCAGCGAAGATCCCGTTCCTCTGCGGCTGAGCTGGAATCTGGAAATGGACGCTGAAAACATACTCTCCCTCCTGCCCGAGGCTGCGCGACGACGCATCGATACCTGGGAGCCGAGGGGCAGACTATACGGCAGCGGCTCACTCCGGGGACCGATCCCCCGCGATCTGCCGGACCGTCTCACCGGAGCCGCACCTCCCTCGCTGAGGCAGATTCTCTCGGACGTTCTCGCAGGCCTGACCGTCGACGGTTTTCTGAAACTTGAACAGGCCTCCCTGAACCACCCCATCCTCCCCGCCCCGATCACCGATCTCTCCGGCACGCTGATTCTGGACCGCGAGGTCATGCAATTGTCGGACGTGCAGGGCACGCTTCTGAAATCAACGGTCTCCGTCAGTGGGCAGATCTCAGGCGAAACCTTCTTCTGGCGCGAGCCCCAGATCCGCCTGTTCGTCGGCGGAAACCTGGATCTTTCCGAAAGCCCCGAAATGGCGTCCCCGTCCCTGGTTCGCCGGGAACATCGGGCGCAGATCGCGGCACTCGAACCCGTCGGCCGTCTCGATGTGGACCTCCAGGTGGCGGGCCCCCCTCTCCAACCCCGCAAACTGACCGTCACCGGTTCCGTTAGCGCGTCCGACACGGGCCTCTCTGTAGGATTTCGCGAAAATCCACACCGCATTCAGCATGTCAATGGAATCCTTCGCCTCGCCCTCCCCGAAAGCGTCCAGTTCGAGAATCTCTCGGCTCAGGTGCTCCAATCCCACTTCAATCTCAACGGCAGCCTTTCCAACCAGGCTTGGGATCTCCACCTCGAAACCAACGGGGATCTCAAGGACTACGAAAAACTCGTCCCGCCTCTTTTCTCTTGGTTCTATGTCGACGGGCCCATCAACCTCTCCCTCGTCAGTCAGGCCCGCCTGCGCGAAGCCGTCCAGCCGCGCCCGGCCAGCCTCCAGGGATTTTTCGAACTCCTGAGCGATGAGTTCGGCAAGGTCTCTTCTCCCCTCGACCAACTCGCCATTCTGGAGAGACTTCTCGACTGGGATCTCAACGGGACCCTTGAGTCAGAAGATTGCACCTTCACCCACAAGTTCATGCCGGCCGATATCACGGGTGTCACGGGCCGGTTCCTCCTTGAACGCATGGTCCTCCGAACGCCAGCGCCCATCCACTGCAACTGGGGCTCCTCGCCCAGTCTCACGGAAGGAACCGTCGAGTTTACGCCAGAAGGCAAGATGCAGATCGTTTTTTCCTCGAACATGTCGGACGCGATCGTGGACGAATGGGTGCGGCCCTGGGGCCCCCGCGACCCTAATTCCCCTGGGGCGGTTGCGATGCGGGAGGCGTGGGCGTCGAGAACCGTGCCCGAGTTCGATCCGGCCAAACGTCGGGAGTTTCCCATTGTTGTCAGCATCGACGGAACCGTGAAGGCCCCGACCGGCCTGTTCAGGAAGCTCCAGTTAGCAGACCTCGATGCGCATTTCGAATACCTTGAATACCCCGAACACCGGAGTTTCATCGAGTTCGACCGACTCCGCGCCCAGGCCTACGGAGGCACGGTTTCCCTCAACCCCTGGTTGTTCATTCACGGCCCTTGGTTCCGCTGGGCCATGGAAATGGACGGCCGCGACCTCCAACTCGAGACCCTTCTCTCGGACATGTACGGCAAAGACTCCACCATGAACGGCCGCCTGTCCACTACCTGCTCCTTCCGAGGTCTTGAAATGGCCGAACCCACCCTCACCGGCTCGGGATCCTTCCGAATCCGAGACAGCCGTTTCCTCGGCAACCCCCTTTTCTCGCGCCTCGGAAAACTCATCAACTCCCAGATGCTCGAAGACATCTCCTTCGCTCAGGTCTACGGAAGATTCCTTCTTCAGAATCGCCAAGTCGAGATACCCGAACTCGAACTCCAAGGCGCCATCATGGAGCTCGAGGCTCAAGGCCAAGCCACCCTCGGCGGCGACCTGGATCTTACGGTGACCTACAATTTTCTGAGCTTCATTCCAAAGTTTCCGATCCTCAGCCAGATCTCCAAAACCGTCGAATGGATGACTTCCAACATCGTTAAGGCCCGCATCACCGGAACGATCCAGGATCCCAAAATCGCCCTCGTCCTTCTCTCCACCGACAAGATCCTCCCCAACCGAACCCGCGATCTCGAACCGCCCGTCCCGGAAGTTCCCCCCACGCCCTGAAATCCTCGTGCCACGCTACCTGCTGGCGCGCCGGCTACTCTACATCCTTCCCATTTTGCTCTCGATCCTGGCCCGGACCTTCTCGTCCTGGAATCCGTCGAGTACCTTTTTGTAGTAGACCCTTGCCTGTTTCTTGTTCCCCCCGCTCAGACACAGATCCCCTGCCAGTTCCAGCGCGTCGCGCTCGAAGATCCCCTTCGGCTCGCACTTGAGAAAGGTCTCCACCTCGCGCAAAGCCAGATCGCGCTTTCCCGTTTTCTCATAGACTCTCGCCTGCAAGATCGAGGCATATCCCACCACTTGTTCGAGGGGATAGAAGGACACCCACTGGTCGATCTCTTTCTCGGCAAATTCGAATTCACCCGCGCGGATATAAGCCTCGGCCGTCAGCGCGAAGGACGAGACATCGTATGGCCGCGTCTGGCCCGGCGCGGGCAGGCTCTGGGCCTGACGATAGGCGTCGACCGCCTCCTCGCGCTTACCCAGCGAACGCGCGGCACCGCCCACGGCGATCAGCGCTCTTCGCCGCATGTCTTTCTCTCCGCCGCCCAGCTTGTCCAACTGCTCCAGCGCGGCCCGTGCCGACGTGTAGGCCGCGTCATCTTTCCCTAGATCCCCCTGAAGCCTCGATAGCAATATGTACCCTTCGGCCCGCACCGCATCCTTCTCCGAGGTCCGCGGCACGAACTCTCGCGCGAACGCCTCGACATGTTCCGGCGTCCGGAAAGTGTCCTGCGTCAGCCCCAGCAACTCCACCAGCGCCCGTCCGTTCACCTTCTTCTCCTTCTCCCACTGCTGCTTCACCGCCTGGTAATAGAACTCGGCCGCCTTCTCGGGAAGGATCTGATCCACCAGCAGGCGCGCCGCCGCCGTCAGGCTTTCCTGGTCCCAGCCTGCCACCGGCATGCTCTTCACCGGCTGGACCATCATCCGCTTCACTCGCTCCTCCTCCGTCTTCTCGGCCTTGTCGATGG
>JABMPG010000590.1 GCA_013203855.1 bacterium | reverse complement strand
GACCTGTCTTCTCTTCCCACGGTTGTGCGTCATCACCCCTCGGGGTGTCTTCCTCTCCCTCTCGCACTTCTGCCCCACGGCGGCCGAACTCCTCTTTCGCGAGGATCAGACCATCGCCGAGAGCATCGAACCCGTCGTCGATCCGTCGGCCTATCCCCGGGACGGACGTTATGCCGGCCTCGACGCCCGCACCCATCGCCCGCCCCTTCTCCGGCCCGACGCACCTATCTCCTGGGAAGGCTACGCCCTCTGGGAGCGTCACACGCTGGACTTCATCTCCCAGGAACGCTTCACGCCCGAGGAGGCGCTCATCCTCCTGGCCACCACCGCCGAGAAACTGCGGGCTTGGAAGGGCGTGGGCTCCCCGTCCGTCGAGTATCTCCAACAGGTTTTTCGGCAGGAATTTGCCATGGAGGGCGACACCGTCAAGGAGCAGATCGCCCAACTCCCTACCGGCGCTCTGCAAGGCCTTCGCGCCTATCAACTCTTCTTCTCTCTGACCGAAGACGAGACGTGCGCGCTTCGTGTCGTTCGGGAGGCATTCGATCATGCATATGAAGGGCTGACGCCCGAGGAAGTGGACCGCCGATTTCTGGCCGACTACGGCCAGCTGCTTGCCCCCTTCTGGGCACAGTTCCAAGGGCCCGTCCGCCGCTATCTCGCCTCACGCCTCCACGCGAACTACTTCGCCTACCAAGGCAAGGGTCTGCGCACGGGCTTGTGGGCAGTAATCTCGTGTCTGACGGCCCTGCGCGTGCATGCCGTCCTGGTCTGCCTCAGCCAGAACGGGCCACTCGACCGCAGCCGACTGCGCGAGGCCTTTCGCCTGACCGACTTCCTGATTTCTCACTCGTTCCGAAGGGATTGGCTAGCCCAGCATTTCAGCCAGATCGAAAACCGCTCGTTCATGGACCTCATCGGATCCGTCCCCCTCTGAGAAACAAAACAGCCTCGTGCGCCATACCAGCCGGTTCAGATAGTAGTTCGCGTCACCACTCTTCCCCTTTGCGCCCGGTTTCAGCCGGGCTTGATACCACAGTCTCACGCCAGGTAACTCTCACTCTCCAGCCCATCCGACTGCAAACCAGACCCACTCAAAACAAATACGGCACCGATACGCGCAGAATCTCCGACCCGAGGAAGATAACGGGAACGGCGACCAGGCGCGGCAGGATCAGAATCACCTCGAGCGGCAGGATCACGCCGAACCCCAGGAACGACCACGTCAAGGCGTCGTCCAGCGCCTGTGGCGCCATGAAAACCGGATTGAGAATCAGCCCGTCCACGATGATAGTGGCTAGGCCCGCCACTCCCCATACCGGCGCGGTTAGCAGCATCATCGGCATACTCTCCGGTACGAACTCTTCCACGACCCGCGTCAAATGACGCTTGTCCTTCTCGATCGTGGCGCAGGAGGTGGCCAGAATTGCTGCCGTCAGAACCGCCTGGGCCAGAAAGAGGGAAAGAGCCCGCCGCCCGCAACCTCGCCCGGACAATAACCCCCGGAAAAAACTCCATCGCTCCGAACCGTTCATGTTTTGCCTCCTTGGGTGGAATCTGGCAAACGGCTATAGCCCGAGATTCATACCGAAAAGGGTCATTACCTCGGACCTGCTCTTCGCGCTCCTCTTGAAAATCCCCGTCAGCTCGCTTGTCGTGCACATCGCCGAATGTTTCTCGACCCCCCGCATCGCCATGCACAGATGCCGCGCCTCCATCACCACCGCCACACCCAGAGGGTTCAAATGCTCCGTCAGACATTGGGCGATCTGGCGGGTCATCCGCTCCTGGATTTGCAGGCGCCGAGAGTAGGCGTCCACGATCCGGGGAATCTTGCTCAGGCCGATCACCCGCCCCTTAGGAATATAGGCCACGCTGCATGTGCCGTAGAAGGGGAGCAGGTGGTGCTCGCAAAGGCTGAAGAAATTGATGTTCTTCACCGCCACGATTTCGTCGTAGGCCTCCTCGAAAATCGCGTTGTTGATGATGGAAGGGATGTCTTGGTCACAACCCGACGTCAGAAATTCCCAAGAGCGGGCAAAACGCTCGGGGGTGTGGCGCAAACCCTCCCGTTCCGGATCCTCGTTTGTCGCCTCCAGAAGCCGACGTCCGATTTCAACCAGTTCATCGTGACGGGGGCCGGGTCCACTGGGCGAACAGCAATCCATCTCATCCATGATGCGTCCTTTCGTATTCTCCAGTCATCGATCCAGATTTTCGGGGGAAAGCCGAGGCCGCTCCGCCGTGCGCATGGCCGCGATCGTCGCTGCCGTGAAGCCGTCCAGTTTGCCGGACGGTTCGAGGCCGTAGGCCCGCTGGAAACGCTCGAGCGACCGGCCCAGTTCCTCGTCGAAATCCTCTCCCGATCCATCGCCTTCCCAGAGCCCTTCGCCGGTCAGAAATCGATGCAAAGCGGAAACGCCTTCCGATTCCTCACCCCGGACTAGGGCGATCATGCTGTCGGGATCATGATAAATCACCGTGATGGCTTGCACAACACGCTTGAGGGTGTCCAGACCGAGGCTGATCCGTCCCAGCCGCGGATCGGCCAGCATCGCACGGTCGCCCCGCACTTCGAGCAGCACCACCCACGGGGAAAGATGCCCCGTCCGATCCTCGACCCGCAGGACCAGCGGCAGATCGAGCCCCATCAGCCCTTGGAGATCGTCTCGTGTTTCGAAAGAATCGAGACGAACCCCGGGATAGCGAAAAATCCGAAGCATGTTCAGGTTGCGGATCTCCTCTTTGCCCGCCGTCCGAAGAGGCTCCATCCCGAAGTCATATTTCCAGAGATAGGCGGCCGTGAGTAGACTCGCTACGCGAGACAGGTCCGGGTCCGACACGCGGGCGATGCGGTCTTCGTCCCAGACCCAGTCCTCCTCGACCATTGCGGGACGAAAGACCGGCAGCGCTTTAAGCTCTGTGTACCAGGTACTGTTCTGCTCTTCTTCAGGCAGGGCAAGTTCCTGGTCCGTCGTCGCTCCACCCGGCGTTTCCGGAGGCATGATCGTCGTCTCCTCCAGCCGGTCCACCGCCGAGTTTCCTATTGCCATGGCCGCCGCGCGTGTCGCCGGGCCGCCCGGCGTTCCGGTGACGAAGCCCATTCTCAGTCCCAGCCAGAAGACCCCCATCAGCGTGCCGGTCAGGACCAGCACGGCTATCGCGACCAGAAGCGCTTCGGCCCAGCGTCCGGGCAGCCGAAACCCTCTCGCGCGAAGCGCCCCGGCG
The DNA here is from genome assembly GCA_013203855.1 of bacterium. GTDB lineage: Bacteria > Sumerlaeota > Sumerlaeia > UBA8349 > UBA8349 > JABMPG01. The sequence goes on along the minus strand of JABMPG010000590.1, from coordinate 25 downwards.
CCTCGCAGTTCTCGTTCCGCAAGAG
>JABMPG010000066.1 GCA_013203855.1 bacterium | reverse complement strand
TGGAGGAGACGCGTACATCGGCTTCGCGGCCGTCGGCATTGATGTGTATTCTGCCGTCCTGGGGGATGCGTCGTTCGGAGATATCCATTCGCGCCATGACCTTCACCCGAGAGACGATGGCTGGGTGGAGGTTTCGTCGAGGGGTCATTACTTCCTGCAGGGCGCCGTCAATCCGGTATCGGACGTGACTGGTGGCGATGTCGGGCTCTATATGGATGTCGCTGGCTCCCTCTTTGATTCCGTTGCTCAGTATGAGGTTGACGAGGTTGATGATACGTGCCCCCTCCGCCATTTCCTCTACCATTCGGAGGTCTTCGTGACCGGTTTCGACGACTTCGACGTCCGATTCCTGAAAGCTTTCGAGGAAATCGTCCATCTCGACGTCCTCGCTGTAGTATTCCTTGATGGCGGTTTGGACGAGGTCCTGGCTTCGGCACTGAACGGGCTGGACCTTGAGTCCTGTCAGGCGTTCGATGTCGTCGACCACGAAGAGATCGGTGGAGTCCGCCATGGCTAGTGTCAGGGTGTTATGGACCTTGAACATGGGGATGACTTGGTAGGCTTCGGCTTTTTCCCGAGGAACGAGATGCACGATTTTGGGGTCGATAAGACCTTTTCGAAGCCAGATGTGAGGGATTCCGTTCTGGCGAGAGAGAACGGAAACGAGGGAGTCATAGGTTATCAGGTCCATGTCGATCAGGACCTGACCGAGGCGTTTTCCCGTTTGGGTCTGTTTTTGCAATGCGGCATCGAGCTGTTCGGGGAGGATCAGGTGATCGTCCAACAAGATCTGTCCCAGCTTCTTGCTTGTTTCGCCTTTCATATGAGTTTCCTCAGGGCCTGTTCCCGGTCTTCAAAAATCAGCATGAAGTTGTCCAGTCGGGTGGCCATGAAAATATCTCGGCAGATTTCGTTGGGGGTGGCTACGCAGAGGTTTTGTCCCTGTTTTCCAAGGTTGGAGACAAGCGTTTGCAGTTTTTCGAGTCCGGCGCTGTCGATAAAGGGCATTTCTTTGATATCCAGGATGACCTTGTGCAGGCCGGCCCGCACGGTTTGTTCGATTTCTTTGTCGAGGATTTCAAGTTCTTCCTCGATCAGTGGTCCTTTGACTGCGAGGACAGCAACAGGTCCTTGTACGCTCCTGGTAATGTCCATGAACGAACGCCTCTTGGAATCTGTGAGATGTGGTTGTGCTCAGGAAGAAATGAGAGCCGCCTTGTCCTCTGATCCGGTTGGGTTTACTGCTTGCTCCCCATTATCTTTATCGGGATCTGCCATGGAGGACATTATGGTCTCGAAGTTATTCTCAATGGCGAGGAAAGCCTCTACGATGTCCGGATCGAAATGAGAACCGCTTTCTTCGCAAATGATCTCGCGGGTTTTGTGGTGGGAGAAGGCTTCTTTGTAGCATCGTTTCGTGGTCATGGCGTCATATGCGTCGGCGAGGGCTACGATCCTGGCTGAGAGGGGGATGTGCTCGCCGTCTAGGCCGACGGGATAGCCTTTTCCGTTCCATTTTTCGTGGTGCCCATAGGCGATTGCTTGTCCTAATGCGAGGAAGGATAGGCCGCTCTTGCTCAGGCGGTCTTCGCAGTCTCGGAGCGTGTCTCCTCCGATGGTGGTGTGGGTTTGCATGATTGCCCACTCTTCGGCTGTGAGTTTTCCGGGTTTGAGCAGAACAGAGTCGGGAATTCCAACTTTTCCGATGTCATGGAGCGGGCTTGATCGGAAGATTTCCTGGATGTAAGAGTGATCGATTCTGTCGCGATATTTATGGGTTTGAGCCAGATTCTCGGCTAACAGACGGGCATAGAGGCGCATACGTTCCAGGTGTTCACCCGTTTCCGGGTCGCGAGACTCCGCGAGGCGGGCTAGAGAGAAGACGGAAGTGTCGCGGATTTCCACCAGGGCTTGGTTTCGTTCCTCGAGTTGGCCCAGGGCTTTCTGTTTTGCTTTGAGAAACTGGCCATTGCTGAGGATGATGGTCATGTCTTGGGCCAGCGCTTCGAGAAGGCGTATATCGCCGGAGAAGAAGCGGGCCTTTTCCTTGCGGCGTAGCACCAGAAAGTAGCCCTGAAATCCGTCCACCAGCAGAGGCACGTATGCGGCATGGCAGAAGCCGTGAAAGTGTCCCGAAAACTTTTCGTCTCTGTGGAGATAGTTCACGACCAGTCCCTCGGCTCTTCCGGCGGACTCCCGTTCGAGGAGAACGGTCAGATTGTCCAACGCCTGGGGCGAGACGGATTCCTCAGAAAAGATCTTTTGAAGTTCCAGGCCCGGTATGCAGGCGGCCAGGACGTCTGACTCGAAGGTTTCGGTGGCTGAACGGCAGATGATCTCGATGGAATCCTCTGGATTGCGGGATATCCTCAAGGAATCGCGTAACTGGTAGACGAGGGAGAGTTCCTCGTAGCGTGAAGCCACCTCATCGACTAGATGCGTGACGGCTTTCCGATTTCGAATGTGTTCAGAGAGGATTTGAGAATAGCAGTTCACCAGTGCCGCGGCTGATTCAGTGTTCACGAGGCTTGGTTTCTCGAAAAAGCCTGCCAAGACGCCGACACTCTCATCTTCGAGAAGGACGGGGGCCGCCAGCACAGGCCACTGGCCAACCGATATTTGTGTGACCTTGCCCCGGTTGTTCAGGACTTTCCGAAGCTCTGCTCGGAGGGAGAAGTCTCCCATTGCCGAATTCGCGAATTGGGCGTTCTTGACAGGGTCAGAGAGCGGGTCCCCTTCCTGGTCGAACAGGACCAACCGGATTGGCATCATTTGGGATAGTGCGCGGGCAAGACTATCGAACATCGACATGTCCAATTGTTGCCAGACAGGATTCTTGAGTTGCTTACCCATGGTCGGTCCTCGTCGCCAGCATTTCTGTCTTTTCTTTGCAGGTATCGAGATTCTTCTGTACGACCAGGAGAAGGTTTCGCGGGCTGAAAGGCTTTTTGATCAGAGTAACATGAGAAAACTCGAGCATCTTCGACTCAAGGGTGTTGGTGATGGCTACGGAACCGGTCACCAGGAGAATTGGTTTGCCTGCCGTTGCCTCGCATTCCCGGAAGGCTCGGAGCAGGGGGAGGCCGTCCAGGCCGGGAGGCATCGTGTAATCGGTAATGATGAGATCGGGTCGAAACTCAGTCGCCATCTCGAGGGCTTGGGGGCCGCTGGAAGCCGTCTGCACGACGTACCCGACGATCTCGAGTTTGATCCGAATCACCTCGCGGATGTGACATTCATCATCCACCACCAGAATTCGTTCGCCAGGCATTTCTAGTCTCCCACGGAGGAATTGATAAGGGAGCGGGGCAGCAGAATCGTGAACTGGGTGCCTTCTCCGATCTTGCTCTGAACGCCGATGTTCCCGCCGTGAATGCGCACAATCTGCATGGCGGTGGCCAGCCCTACTCCGCTTCCAGGGCGCTTCTGGTCTTCCCCGGCGGGGCATCGGAAGAACTTTTCAAAGATCCGGGGCAGATATGTGTCCGGTATCCCGATTCCGTTGTCTTGGATGATGATGAGGAAATCGTCTTCTTTGGAGACGGTGAAAAGGGTTACCGTGCCTCCGTCAGGCGTGTATTTGACGGCGTTTCCCAGTATGTTCATGATTGCAACGGTGAAGAGGCTCTTGTCCAGGTCTAGCGTCGGCAATCTGTCGGGCAGGTCTGCGACGAGACGAATGCTGTGGCTCTCGCACTGGGGCAGGACGACGTCTACACAGTCTTGGAGGAGTTTTTTCAGCCGGGTCGGGGCGATGTGGATGTTCGCCGCCCCCGTCTCCAACATGGACAGGTTCAGTAGGTTGTCGATCAGCTGCGAGAGACGATGTGTTTCTTCATAGATGATGTTGTAGAAATTGCG
>JABMPG010000589.1 GCA_013203855.1 bacterium | reverse complement strand
GCGCCAAGACGGCCGCCTTCGACTTCAGCCACTGGCACGCGGCCCGGGCCAGATCGTGGCCGAACCACCGCGCCGTCTCCTGGTTCACTTCCTGTCCACCGGCATTAGCGTAAGGAATCTCGAAAGCTATGGCGAATTCGACGCCGGGCAAATCCCTAGCCCAGGTCGTGAATGTGCATGGGTTTGCTCCTTTCGGCCCGTCGGGTCCCGTCCATGTCGTGAATTCCTGGCTATCGCTCAGACGGAACGCCAGTGGCCCGTCATGCTGAACCTCATCGAGGAACTTGAGGAACTCAACGGCCCGTTCCCAGTTGTCTGCCCCGCGAAGCCGGTAGGGAGTCATGATGACTTCGTGAAACCGCCCGCGAATGCCAGGGCAATGAAGATCCATGAGTGCCACGAGCTTCCCGCCGGTCCATCCCGGGACGAGACGCTTGATAGCGGCAGTTTCCGGATAGATTTCCCTGCCCTCCCCGTAGTCGCACACGTGGTCCCACGGCTTCCGTTGCTTCCCTTGATCGCCGTCCTCAACACCGTCCCTATCCACGAAGGGAACGATCAGAAACTCCACATTCTCGCAAAGCCACTTCCCAACATCCGTATCGCTCAGAATCTCTTCCATCGCCCCTTCCAGGGCGTAGCTGGCCATCATCTCGCAGGCATGATGGCGACAGGTGAATACCAGCCTGAATGCGGGTTCACGGCTGAGACATCCGAGGTAGAGAACCTCGACCGGGCGGCCCTTGCGGGACTGACACAGGACCTCCCGACGAAGATGCGGATTGCCCTCGTGCTTCTCCAGAAACCGCGCCAGGTTCGACTCCTGATACGGCATGGCAAAACTGAAGCGCACGTCTCCCGCGTCAGCCGCGAATTGGTAGGTGAAGGAAGTGGGGGTCACAGTCTCACGGCCCAGCCAGCGCCAGGTCTGCCCCCTGTCAAGGCTGACGGCAGGACCGCGGACTCCGAGCACGCTGTGCCAGCTCTTTTCCAATTCGCCAAACCGGAAATTCAGCGTTCGCCCCTCGGCGCCCCGGACCCGGAAAGACCAGTAAAACCACCATCCCGCCGTGTCCCGAAGATCCTGGCGGATAGAGACATCATCCCCTTCGATTTTCTCCACGATGATGTTCCCACCTGGATGATCACAGTCGATCACCATCTCCTTTTCAGCTCCGAATCCTGCTGCCGTGATCCCGACCAGAAACAGGGCCAGCATTCCCATCGAGAAGCGCATTAGACATCTCCTTTCCGTTTCGAGACAAGGCCATGCGACCAAGTCAGATAGATTCACTGGGAGGAGCGAGTGAGTCGTGCGTTTCTGTCACGCGCCACACTCTCCCATCGGGCTGTCTTCGATCTCAACCAGACATAGAGGGCCTCTCCCAGATCATTTCCAAACAGCCGGGCAGAGTCCTGATTCACTTCCTGGCCCCCCGCGTTAGCATAGGGAATCTCGAGATTGGTTCCGATCTGAACACCCGGCACACTCTGTACCCATGTGGCAAAAGAACCGACGAGGGGTCCGGAATCGCCGTCGGGGCCACTCCACGTGGTGAACTCCTGGCTGTCGCTGAGCCGGAACTTCAGGGGCCCCTGCTGCACGGCCTCCAGGGCAACGAGCAGCTCCTGAGTCCGATCCAAGTTTCCCCCCTCTTTGAGGCGGTCCGGAGAGATGAGCACCTCATGGACACGTCCCCTGATGAATGGGCAATGGACATCCAGCGCGACCAGGCAGTTCGTCCATTGCGAGACGAGCTTCCGGATCACCATCACCTCGGGATAGATGCTGCTGTCCCGATAGTCCCGGTTGTGGTCGTGGGGCCTTCGATTCTTACCCTGGTCCCCGTCCTCCACACCATCCTTGTCCACGAAGGGCACAATGGCGAACTCCACATTTCCCCTCAACCAGGTGCCTGCCTCACTGTCGCTCAGTATCTTCTCGATCACCCCCTCGATGACATAGCCGGCCATCATTTCACAAGCGTGGTGTCGGCATGTGAGAACGGCCCGGGCTTTCGGCTCTGCGGAGACGCATCCGAGTCGCAGGAGTTCCACAGACCGTCCCTTGCGGCTCCTGCAGAGTTCCTCCTTCCGCAGATGCGAATTGTCCGCATAGTCGCCCAGAAACCGCCTCAGGCGCTCCTCCTGATAGGGCATCCCGAAGCTGAACCGAACATCGTTCTCGTTTGCCCCAAAACTGTAATGAAACGAGCTGTCGCACATCTCGTTCGGGCCCAGCCACTCCCAGGAATCGCCACCATCCCGGCTGACAGCGGGTCCGCGCACCCCGACGACGTTCCCCCTGGTGAAGTGGAAGGTCAGATTCTTCCCCTGAGCCCCCTTCACGCGAAAACACCAGTAGAACCATTCCCCTTGGGTATCGCGAAGGTCCTGACGGAGGAACACACTGTCTTCCTCTATCCGCTCAAGGACTATGTTGCCCCCTGGAAATGCGCAGTCGATCTGAAATTGACTTTCAGCAGTCATCCCTAGAACTTCCTTTACTGGTCTTGTGTGCCGGGGGGAAGAGGGCACGAAGGACGGCTGATAGTTCCCTCATGACCCTCTACCCCGAAAAGAGGTCCGGCAAGGCCCGCAGTCCGACTCATTCAAACCTCATGATATCGCCTGCGCTTGTGGTGCCGTTGGTTGGATCGTACAGAGGGACCTCGCCCTGGACGAAAGACCTGGCCGTCTCCCCGGTGGTGTCGGACATGATAGCGGCGGGTCGGGGAGCCCCTCCCGCAGGACCGCCGATGCCCCAGAGTTTGTCAGGACCTGGACTACTGAAAAGAAAACTGACTGTCCGCGTCGAGCCATCCACAACAAACGTCCGGGGCGCCAACCAGCTGTAGTGCGTGGAAGTCTGCGGTAAGGAAGCCTGTACGTACTTCCCGTCCGCCAGCGCTCCTTGGAGAGATAGGGCGACATATCCGCACTTGGTCAACTGATTCAGGTTGGTCTCGGCAAACACATTGAAAGGGTCCTGCCATACAATCGTGTCCAGATAGGCAACCGGAGTTGTCAGCCGGATCGCGCAATACCACCGGCCGGCGTCGAAGTGCTTGTAGATGTGCGCGTTGTACATCCACAGGTTGTTGGGATTGTAGTCCTCATAGAGGTAGGGCGTCTTGTTGTTGTCCACCATGTAGCACTGGAAAGCGGTCGCAAGCGTCCTCATGTCGCTCTGGACGCGGCTGATCTTGGCGCGGGTCTGCGCTTCCAGAAAGTTTGGGACGGCGATGGCTGCCAGGATGGCGATGATCGCCACCACGATCAGCAACTCGATGAGCGTAAAACCTTTTCGCATTTGAATTCTCCTCTCGATACGATGGGGAAAGTTAGGGACTACGATGGGCAGGATAGGGTACGCGCCTACGCGACGCAATGGACAGGCGGATATGGAATGGACTATCGGCTACTGAGAATGACGCCGGCGAATCGGAAGCGAATTGACGGGGCACCTTCCCCCCGTGCTAAGATATTCCGCACTCGGAAGCGCTTGGCTGCGGCGTTCCCGAGGACGGGTATTCCCTCCCCGAAAGAAGCGGACGAAGATGACTCCCCCCCCAAATCCGAACGTGTCGTCGTTAGGCCATCCCGGTCGCAAGGAAGTCTTCCTGCCCTTCGACCTCGACCAGAGTCAGGATTCCCTTCTCGCCCGCTTCCGAGTCTCCCGGGTCGGAATCTGGCCCTGCGCCCGCGACCATGACCACATCCCTACGGAACCCCACACCTGGTACACCCTGTTTGTCTGCACGGCGGGGAAAGGATTCCTCCTAACCGGGAATAAGCGTTTTCAGGTGGCCGCCGGGGAGCTATTGTTTCTGTTCAAGGACCTGTCGATGCGGCGGATCGGGTCCGTAAAGGACGATCCATGGAGTTTCGCCTATAGCCGATTTGATGGTGACGAGGCCGAGGAACGAATCCGGCGGACCGGGGCCACCCCGGACAACCCAGTCATCCGCATGGGAGAACTGGACACGGTCATGCGACTCTACCGGGAAATGCAGGATGTCCTGGCCCGCGGTCACACGATTCCCAATCTGCTCTACGCCGCGTCAATCCAAGAGAAGATCCTCTCCTTCATCGCCTTCCACCGCAACCTCACACTCTGGGAACGGGCGGCCGATTTTCACCTCGAGCCGATCCTGAACTATATGACCGACCATCTCGCCAAACCGCTGACCCTCGATGAACTCGCGGCGAAGACCGGCATGTCTCGATCCTATTTCACCCGCCGCTTCCGGATAAAGACCGGATACGCCCCCATGGAGTATATGATCCGAACCCGGATTCAGAAGGCGTGTGAATATCTCGAAAACAGCGAGCTCAACATCGCCCGGATCGCCGAGCTGGTCGGCTATGACGACCCCTATTACTTTTCCAGGTTGTTTCGTAAGATCACCGGCGTGCCCCCCACGGCCTATCGCCAACTGCCTAGAGGATGATGCCTTCTCCCCAGCACAATGTTGCCCCCCGGAAAATCGCAGTCGATCATCATTTTCTTCCACGCCCCTAGTCCTGTCGCCGTGGCCGCGACCCCAAACAGGGGCAGTATTCCCATCAGGAAGCGTGTATCCCGGGTGACGTAATTGGCCAGGTAAGCCTGCGACTTCGGCTTCGAGTTCCTGCTGGACGTGGTCCACGGCCGGGTGTTTCGGAATCTGCAGGGCCTTGTCTAGCCCGAGGTAACCCAGGAAGAGATGGGCGAGTTCGTGGACGATCACAGCAAATTGGGTCGGCGCCGCGGGATTCTGGTTCAGGCCATCCGGTAGTAGTCGGCTTCCTTGAAGGTTGGATCCGTGCGTACGGGCCGAATCGATCCGGCCTTCCCATCTCCGCCGTCGAACAGGTCGCATTCGGTTCGCTTGTTTCGCATCATGGATAGGAAGTCGGCGATCTTCTTCTCCGCTATCTCGCCCCGGGCGAAAAAGGCTTCCACGTCCTCCGGAAGGTCTTCTCCCTCGGTATCCAGAACATCGTAGACCAGCGCCACGAGACCGCAGGGCCAGAGGATCACAGGGAAAAGCGTGTCCTCCTTCGGCTTTCGCCCAAATCTTTTCACTAGAGCGCTTCTCTAAAGTTCTCTTTTGATCCTACAGGTTGTAGCGTTCGCCTTCTCGCGACCGATCAGCCAATTCAGGGCTTGGTC
>JABMPG010000588.1 GCA_013203855.1 bacterium | reverse complement strand
TTCCGGGAGGATGGGGATCTGGTGCTGGGTGCGACGACTCGGCCTCGGTGGAGTTACGCTTGTTCGAAGGCGATTGATGAGTTTCTGGCCTTGGCGTATGGGAAGGCGCGGAACATGCCTATTGTGATCGCCCGGCTTTTCAATACGGTGGGTCCTCGTCAGACGGGACGTTATGGGATGGTGGTGCCTCGTTTCGTGGGTCAGGGCTTGGCCGGGGAGCCGCTCACGGTCTATGACGACGGGTCTCAGACGCGGTGTTTTACTCATGTGACGGACGTCGTGAATGCTCTGGCGAAGTTGATGGCGACGCGCGAGGCGGACGGGCAGGTTTTCAATGTCGGGAGTCAGCAGGAGATTTCGATCCTGAAACTGGCGGAGCGGGTGCGAGAGAAGACGGGAGGCCGTTCGGAAATTCGTTTTATTCCGTTTTCGGAGGCCTACGACGACGATTTCGAGGACATGACTCGGCGAGTGCCGGATATCACGCGCGTTCAGAAGCTGATCGGGTATGCGCCGACTTTCACGATCGATCAGATTCTGGACGATGTGATCGGGTGGATGCGTTCGGAGTTGAACAGCGATGCTGAGAGTGAGGCGCCAGTCCAGTGACAGCGAAGAGAAATGAGAAATCGGGACAGGCTATGGATGGCCCGGTCTGGGGCCGTCGTCTGGCTTCTCGGGCGGGCGCGGCGAACGTGGCGTATTGCGCGGGATGGGACGTGCGGCGTCGCGAGGCGGCAGACCTTGAGCTGCTTCCCTATGATCTGTGGACGAATCGGGCGCATTGCGTGATGCTTGGGGAGGTGGGTGTGATTCCCAAGGTTCGTCTTCGGAAGATTCTGAGGGCGCTGGCGAAGCTGGAGAAGGAGCATCGGGCGGGGCGTTTCGAACTGAATCCGAGATTAGAAGACGTTCATCTGAACGTGGAGTCTTTCGTAGAGATGGAGGCGGGGCCGGAGAGCGCAGGTCTGATGCATACCGCTCGGAGCCGGAACGATCAGGTGGCAACGGATATGCGTCTGTGGCTGCGGGACCGGGTACTGGAATTCGCGGAGGCGGCGACGGGACTGGTGGGGGTTCTGGAAGATCTGGCCCGGCGACACACGCGGACTCTGATGCCAGGGCTGACTCATCATCAGCCGGCCGCTTGGACGACTCTGGGGCATTGGGCTGCGTCCCATGCGTGGGCCTTTGTGCGGGACGTGAATGCCTTGTTGGACCTGATGCCTTTGTTGAACATGTCGCCTCTGGGTGCGGCGGCTTCCTATGGGACGTCATGGCCGATCGATCGGGATCTGACGGCGCGGCTGATGGGTTTTTCCGAAGTCCAGACGAACTCTCTGGATTGCGTGACGAACCGGTCGGAAGGGGAGGCGCGGACGGCCGGGGTGGTTTCGATCTGGGCGCAACATGCGGCGACCTTGTGTCAGGATCTGATTTTGTTTTCTTCGCCGCCCTGGCAACTGATGCGGCTGGACGATGCTTTCGTGACGGGTTCGTCTATCATGCCCCAAAAGCGAAATCCGGATTTTGCGGAGGTGACCAAGGCGAAAGCGGCTCTGGCAGGTTCGATCGCGTCGGCTCTGCCAGACTTGACACGTGGAAATCCGTCGGGGTATAACCGGGAGCAGCAGTGGTCGAAGTATCTGATCCTTGAACTTTTTGCGGAGCTGATGGACTCGCCCGTGGTGTTGAGCGGCGCGATCGGGTCGTTGAGCCTGGATACGGACCGGATGCGAACTTTGCTGAAGGACGATTACTTGGAGGCGGCCGACGTGGCGGATTATCTGGCGCAGACGCGGGGGGTCCCGTTCCGTTTTGCCTATCGGTGGCTGGGGGAAGCGGTGCGTCTGAGCGAAGAGCAGTCTCGGCCGCTTTCGGAGACGGTGAACGTTGTTCTGGAGAAGGAAACGGGGGGCGAGTCGCTTTCGGAAGGGGAAAGTCGGGATCTGAAATCGCCGGAGTTTCTTCTGGGAAGGCGGACGAGTTCGGGGGGGCCTTCGGCAGACTCGGTTCGGTCCCAGTGCATTGCTTTGCGACGCCGGGCGGGGAATCTGGGGAATCGGATTCAGCGTTTTCGGGAAGGTATCGAGGCTGGGC
>JABMPG010000587.1 GCA_013203855.1 bacterium | reverse complement strand
CTGCAAATGCCCGGTCGACGTCCTGCGCAAACGCGACATGAAAAAGATCTATGCCCGGGCCGACATCGGCGAAATCTCGAACCTTAGCGGCGTTTCTGGCCCATACGAAGAACCGGAAAAGCCCGAGGTCGTGGTCGAGACCCACCAGGAGTCGGTCGAGGAGAGCGCCTCCCGAATCGTGAAGACTCTCGAGGTCCTGAACCTCGCGCCGAGCGTCGAGGGCGGGAACGACTATTCGGAAGCGGAAGAGGCCGAGATCCGCGATCGCCTAGCCGCCCTAGGCTATCTCTGAGGCAAATCGCGCAACTACCGCGTTCAACATCGCCTTGACTGTCCGCGCGGTCGTTGTTATCATCTTCGTTCATGTTGCGCCCGGAAGCGGAGCGGAGAGGAAACGACCGGACTTCCCGCGCCCCGGGCTCTCAAGTCAGACCATGTTTCTCAAGTCCCTGCAGGAACAGATCCACAGCACCGTAGACTTCGCCGCACGACACGCCGAGGATCTCAAGCGCCTCGAAGAACGCCTTCTTGCCCTCGAGAAGATTCGGGAAGAGAACTTCCAGGCCTTCGCCACCGATGGCAGCAATGCGGTGGCCCACGAAAACCTGGACCGCAACGACCGCGACATCGCAGAACTCAAAAGGGAGATCGCCGCGCACAAGCGCCGCACCCGCGCCCGCTTGCGCACCGTCCGCGGGCGGCTCCTGCAGAACCAGGAAAGCGCCCTGCGCGAACTCCAGACGCTCCTGAAAGACCGCCAGGACGAGCAGGGCGAGATCCGCAACGTCCTCCTTCCCGAGGCCCTGCACCGCTTGGCCGTCCTGAAAGAAAAAACCGCCAACAACGAGGAAGCCGTTCGCGAGATCCAGAAAGAGATCGAACGGATCAACCATCTGGATTTCGACAGCATGCTCTAAGCGGAGCCTCCCATGCCCCGTCCGCCCCACTGGGGTCTCTACCTGATTTCCGACATCGACCTGCTGCGGGCCGGAACGTTTTGCCCCTTCCTGGCCAAAGCCCTGCAAGCCGGCCTACGGGTCGTCCAGCTCCGCGGCAAAGACCTGCCCGACGATCTCCAGATCGAAACCGGGCGCGAAATCCGAGACCTTACCCGCCGCCATGGGGCCGACTTCATTGTCAATGACCGGCTGGACCTCGCTCTGGAACTCGACGCCGATGGCCTGCACATCGGCCAGGACGATCTCTCCCCTGCCCAGGCCCGCGCCGCCCTCGGACCCGACCGTTATCTCGGTCTGTCCACTCACTCCCGCGAGCAAATCGAGCAGGCCCGCCATGAGCCCGTCGACTATATCGGCGTCGGCCCCGCCTTTCCCACCTCGACCAAGGAGAACGCCGACCCCGTCGTGGGCGTTGACCTGATCCAATGGGCCGTGCGGCACGCGGCCCAGCCCGTCGTGGCCATCGGTGGGATCGACCTCGCCAATGTCGACTCGCTTCTCTGCGCCGGAGCCGAAAATGTCGCTGTCATCTCCGCCATCAGCCGAAGCGCCGATCCCTCGGCCGCCACGCGCCAGTTTCTAAGCAAAATCGAAGGCGCGGGGAGGGAGCAATCGTGAATTCGACAGAAGGACCGAACCTCCACCACCTCGGCGAGAATGAACTGGTCCGGCGCATTGCTCGATGGGTTGCCAGCCCGGCTGTCCCGAGGAATCGTCCCCCTTGGGCGGCGATGGAACTGGTGGCGGGCATCGGCGACGACACCGCCATCGTTCACCCCGCGCCTGGCGCTCCGCCTCTCGCCCTGACCACCGACATGCTCGTCGAAGGCCGGCACTTCCTGCCCGGCCACCCGCCCGAAGACCTCGGCTACAAGGCCGCCGCCGTCAATCTGAGCGATCTCGCTGCTGTCGGCGCCTGGCCGGTCTGGGTGCTGGTATCCTTGGGCGCGCCCGGCGAGACGGGCATTGAGTGGATCGAGGCCTTCTACCGGGGCATGTCTCTGTCCCTGGCGCCCTATGGATGCGCCTGCATCGGCGGAGACTGCGTCGGCTCGGACCGCATCGTCATCAACGTCGTCGCCGGGGGGAATCCCGCCCCCGACGTCGCGGCCCCTCTCCGATCGCGCGCCCGGCCCGGCCAGAAGGTCTACGTCACGGGCACACTGGGCGACTCCGGCGCTGGACTGGCCCTGCTCCAGAGCGTGAAGAGCAATCCTCCGATGCCGCCCGAGCACGCGGAACTGATCCGACGCCACCGGCGGCCCGAGGCCCGGGTCCGCGCGGGCATCGCCATCGCTCGCCACTGTCCCGACGCGGCTCTCATGGACCTCAGCGACGGCCTCGCCGCCGATCTTGGCCGTCTCGGCGAAGCCTCCCGGTGCGGATTCGTTCTAGATCCCGAGAATCTGCCCTTCTCAAGCGCCCTCCAGAAAGCCGCCCCGGATCTCCCCCGCCCTCCCCGGCATTATTCCCTCTACGGAGGCGAAGACTACGAACTCGTCTTCACGACCTCACGTCCCGAAACAGAATGGCGCGACAAAATCGAAAAGACCGACCCGGACCGCGTCCTCCCCGTCGCCTGCATCGGCGAGGTAGTCCCCGGCGTCGGGATTCGATTCATCGGTTCCGAAGGCGAGATTCCCGATCCGGCTGGTCCTTATCGACATTTCTGACAAAAGGGGCCGCAACCGCGTAGCGGTTCGATAATCATCGCGCGGCCGGGAAGAAATCGGGTCGGGGACGATGGCGGTTGCAGAGATAATGGACTTCGGGCCGCAGGCACACGTCGTGAGCGCGATGCACCGCGTCGTGCATGACCTGCATCAGGCCGAGGATATCGTCGGAGCTAGCCCCGCCGAGATTGACAATAAAATTGCCATGCAGATCGCTGATCCGGGCGTTGCCGACGCGATGGCCCTTCAGTCCGAGATCGTCGATCAGTTTCCCGGCCGGCGGATGGGGCTCGCCCGGGCTGCGAAAGGTGCTGCCGAAGTTGGGCAGGTCGAGAGGAAACTTTTTCCAGCGCTTGGCCATGGCTTCGTCGAAACGGGCCAGGAGTTCCTCCGGGCCGCGCCCGATCTCCTCGCACGGAGCGAGACGAAAGGCCGTCCGCGTTACGATCTCCTTGCCGTAAAGCAGTCGGCTCGCCCGATACCCGAAACCCATGTCGTCGCGGGCGTAGCAGTGGAGTCGCCCCTCCCGATCCACGGTTTCCGCCCACTCGAAACGATCCGCCACATATCCCTCGTAGATCGTGCCTGCGTTGATCACGACCGCGCCGCCCACCGTCCCCGGCACGACCGCCATGAAGTCCACGCCGCCCCAGCCCTGCCGTGCCGCTTCCCGCGCCACGTCCGCCAGATTCAGCCCCCCGCCTACCACCATCAGGCCGCTATCGAGCGTTAGATCCCACCGCCACCCTGCCAGGCTGATGACTACCCCGCGCCAGCCCGCCGAGTCCGCGAACAGATTTGCCCCGCCCCCCACCACCGCGCACTCCAGGCCGTCCCCCTCTTCCCGAAGGGCCCGCAACGCCGCCGATAGTTCGGTCTGGTCGGCTGGCAGAAGCATCACCTCGGCCGGCCCTCCGACCTGCACGGTCGTGTGGTTGGACAACGGTTCTTCCACCCGGGCATCCGCGACGCAGTGAAGCAGGCGATCCTGCAGCGATGGGTTCATGGTGGCAAACGGGATGGGCATCAGGTCTGGGGAGATTCCTCCGAAGAATTCTCTTCGTCTTCATACTGCCTCAGTTCCTCCAATGTTTCCAGCCTTTGAGCCACATCTTCATCTTCGTCCTCCAAGCCCTTGTCAAGAGCCATTCGGTAGATCCTCTCGGCCTTTGCGGAGTCCTTGTGCTCTCCGAACCAGGCGGGATGATACATGTCGCCCCAGCCGATGTAACCCCCCAGCCAATCCGGGCACTCCTGGACGAGTTTTTCGAACGCCGCGTCGCCTCGCTCTGGCCCCCCCAGTTCAAACAGACTTTCCGCGGCCGCTCTCTTCATGTATCGCAGAGCGCTCTCATCCGACTCCGTGAGAGTCCGAACAAACTCCTCACAATAGGCGATCCGTTTCTCGTGATAGGACGGGTTCTTGCCGGCAACTTCCAGGAGACTCTTCTCGAGATCCTGACACCAGTCAGACAGGCAATAGTTTGCGAACGAGTCCAGAGCCTCAACCGAGCGGTGTTCCGGCGCGAGATCCCGGACGATCTTCTCCCAAGCCAACAGCCAGATATCGCATGTTTCCCTGGCCTGATTCCGATCCAGATCGTAGCCTTCCTCAATCAGGTCGACGATGTGTTCAACATAGGACACGTCGAGGCCGAGCCTGTCGAGAAGCACCTTCGCAGCGAACGGGGGAAAATCCTCATCCCGCCCCTCTATTTTCACATTGAAGGTCTCCATCCAGTGGTCCGAGATCCTCTCGCTCGACTTCAGGCGTCGGGCGTCCTCCAGGAACTGCTCCTCCTCAAACTCGATACCGAGTGAACGCAGTTTCGCGATGAGTTCCTCGGTCCCATACCCTTCCACCTCTTCCTTGGTCCACCAATTCAGAAAGGAGGGATTCCACATGTCCCTGAGCAAAGGTTGGGGCCTGGGCTCTTCATCCTCAGCCCAAAGGCCCTTCGGCTCCTCATCCGGCAAGGGAGGGAACATTTTCAGCGCGTCTTGCTCGTCCCTGTCCAAACAGCATTTCTTGTACTTCTTGCCGCTGCCACACGGGCAAGGCTCGTTGCGTCCTGTTCTCGACATGATCCCGCTATTCCTTTCCGCGGCCACCGTACTCCGGATCGGCCCTTTTCTGATTCATCACCAATATCATCCGCGACGCAAGCCCTCAAGAGGAAGGAACACGTCTCACCCTTTTCCGGATACCGCCCTCTCCAGCAATCCCTCGATCTTCCCCGCCAGATCCTCCCGCGCGTCATCCTGAAAGTCGGGATCTTTCTCCTTCCGGACGCGGGTAAGGGCCGCTTCGATCTCACGCCGCTCCGAAAGGGGCAGTTGGGAGGTCCGCCCCTGCTGTTTGCCGTCCGGCTCAAGAACGAGTTCATCGCGGCGCGCGTGCGAGCGCTGGCTAACCAGAGCATAGTGCAGAAGAGCCCGGTCGAGGGCGATCCAGGCAAACTGAGGATTGCGCATGGGACCGATGCGAAGAAGTCTCCCGCCCAGGCGCAGCCCCTGGATCGAAATCTTGGCCAGCGATCTCGTCCCGAGCCAGCCCGACACGCCACCGATCGCCCCGCCGATAAGGGCCCCCGTCAGAAACGTCGCGCCCCCCGCCGCCAGATCGATCCCGCCCCCTACCAGCACCCCGCCGAGAAGCCCCGTCGCGGCCAACTGCTTGCGGGTTAGCCCCAGCCGCAGCCAAACCGTTTCATCGAACAGGTCATCTGTCACAAGGCTGAGTTCCGATTCCTGTCGGCGCAGACGGCGATGCTGATAGAGGTCTTCCACCTCATCGCGTTCCTTGCGCTCGCGCTGGCGAAGGGCCTCGCGATACTGCTCCTCGAGCTGTCGCCTGAATGGCGCGAGATCGACCTCGTCGGGAACTCTCTTGTCGAGGGTCAGCGCCAACTGGTCGCCTACCATGTCCGCGATGGCCCGGGCGCTCCGCCGGCGACGCCGCTCCCGCTCCGCCTCCAGGGCATGAATCGCCTCGTCCACGAAAGGCCGCCATTCTTCTCGCAGCTCGCGAAAACCATAAAGCAGTTGAAGTCGAATCTGAAAATCGGCCGCATGGGCGTTGAAGGGCCGCACCAGACTGAAATACTGATCCAGGGCCTGCCGCCACTCCTCCACGTGATCCCGCTCTCCGATGCGGTTGATCATCGCCATCCGGGGCCGACCCGTCCACCGCAGGATCTCCATCTCCGCCTCATAGCGCGGGCTGAACGGTCGCGACCCGTCCACGACATACAGGATTCCCGCTCCGTCCAGAATGGGCCGCAAAAGTTCGCGCTCTTCCGGGAATTCACCCGTCTGCTCGTGCTGACGAACAAACTCAGCCACGATGTTCGACCGTTCCGCCGCCGAAGTCTCTCGCTCCCGCATCCAGGCCAAGGCGTGCCGTGCCTGCTCAAAACCGGGCGTATCGATCAGCGTGAACAACGTGCGGCTATCCACGCGCAGGGGAAAGATCTGGTTCGCCCGAGTCGTGCGGGCCTGACGGGCGATGGGGACCGAATCGTCCTCGGCCAGGGCCGCGACAATGCTGGACTTCCCCTTGTTCACGTGGCCCACGACGGCAAAAACCGGAGGCTCCATCAGTCCCTCCTCCCGGCAAGGTCCACCGTTCGCAGCCACGGATCGCCCTCGGCCTTCATGCGCCCGGCCCACTCCGCCAGATCATGCCGCTCCGCCGGACCCCAGCCATCGCCTGTCTGAAACTCCACCGGTGCCACCAGGATCGGCACGCCGTCCCCCAGCCGCTTCCGCAGGCGTTCCAGAAAAAGCGTCAGGTCCCGCGTGGGCGATTCCCACGATTTCACGAGAAGAACGACGGGCGTATCCGGCCGCTCGCGGAAACGATCCAGGGCCCGCTCATCGGTCGCGACGTCCAGCTCTCCGGCGAAAACGATCCCTTCCACCGCGCACTTCAGACCCCGCCCCGCCTCCTCGCGGATTTGCGCCTCCGAACTCTCCGGCAGGTCCCAGGCAATGATCGCGCACGGAGACTGCCCCGCGAAAACCTCCCCGGCTGACAGGGTCTCGGCCGCCGCCGCCGCCGGAGCGCCCGCCGTTTCCGATTGCGCGCGCGACTCGATTACCGGCTGAGTCAGACGCTCGTAGAGTTCCTGCAATGGCGCGTGGTTGAGCCCGATCCGGCGCAGCGCCGCCCGATACCGCCACTGCGAGAGTCCCAGCGTCAGCACCCGCGGCAGGAGACCGTACGTCAGGATGCCATAGACGAGAAAGGGCCACCATCGTCCGAGCAGGACCACGTTCGGCGCGCCGTCCCCCACGCCGACGAATGTCCCGCCCTGGCGGAAATAGCGCGTCGCCTCGACAAGATCGAGAGACGGCACGGCCTCGGGCGCGAAGGCCGCCCACGGCGTGGAGATTACGTGCGTGATGGCATGGAATGTTCCTGCCGGAACCTGCAACGTCGTGCTCCACGCGAAGGCCAGATCCGTGAAAATCACCAGAGCCATCGCGGCGGCAAGAGCCCCGATCTGCAGGCTGACGAGAAAGGCCTGAGAGATCCCCGCCAGAAGCCAGAACCGGACCCGTCCGTACAGCCGGTCGAAAGAACGCAGGTTTCCCAGACCCTCATCCAGCGACCGACGGAACCGAGATGGCATGATGCGGGACAGGGCCGGAGCGAGACGTCCCGGCGAGAGAAAACGCAACAGATCCTGCAAGGCCCGCGCCCCCGGCAGCCACGTCAGCCAGGCGGGCGGCGCCGCGGCCAATACAAGCAAAAGAAGTAGCGCGAAAGGCAACGCCACGAACAACCCCAGGATTGGCACCACATTCACCGGCCGCACGCCGTCGTAATGAAACAAAGCCGCCCCCGCGCCCGCCCCGGCCACCAGCCCGATCAGGCACAAAAGCCACGTCCCCGCCGCCAGCGCCCGCGCGGCCCGCTCCCCCGTCGAATCCCCAAGCCCTCTCACGCGCCGCAGCCACGCAAGAATCAGTTCCCGCCGATCAGTAGGGGCGACGCTGATCTCCCGCCCGATCGCCCGGTCCCGCCGACGCAAAGTTTCCCGATCCAACCCGGCATCGCGCCCCATCTGCGCTTCCAGATCAATCAAATCGGCGAGGGTGAGTTGGGGGGAAGGCATGAAATGGGGACTTCATCCTTGCCGGCATTGGAGAAGACGATGACCAGCCTGCCGCATCAGTCGATGCCGAGATCTAAGGGGATGGGACCTCAAGGTGGAACGGAGCCAGGATCCGTGCGAGCCTCCTGCCGGAACTGCTACTTCCCCGTCAGCTCGTCCAGTCGCTTCCTCAGCACGTCGCACTGTTGCCGCGCTTGCTCCAGGCGTTCCTTCTCCGCGTTGACCACCTTCTCGGGGGCCTTTTCCACGAAGCTCGGATTGGAAAGTTTCGTTTGCGTCTTCTGCAGCAGGTTCTCGAGTTTCTCCAATTCTTTCGCCAGACGCTCCCGCTCGGCTTGGATCATCTCGGCGGGCAGTTCCACATGGATCGTCACGGCTCCGGCCACTGCCGTCGAGCTCAGGCCGCCTTCCGTCCCCGCAGTCGCTTCGCCCGGCTGAAAGGCCAGTCCGCCCACGCGCGCCATCGCCTCGATGTGACGCTTGTTCGTCTCCAGGAAAACGAGATCGTCGCCCTGTCCGCCCGCGAGAACCACGTCCACGCTCTGACTTGGCTGCACGCCCATTTCGCTCCGAATCTTCCGGATCGCGCCGATCACGTTCATCAGAAGGTCCATTCGCGCGCGCTCGGTTTCGTCTTGAGCCGGGAAAGATCCGGTGTCCGGCCACGGCGCGATCATGACTGATTCTCGCCCGAAAGACTCGCTCATTGCGCCGCCCGCGCCATATCGATCCCGCAGGTTCTGCCAGATCTCTTCGGCGATGAAGGGCGCCACAGGCTGCAAGAGCCGGCAAAGCGCTTCGAGCACGGTCAGGAGCACGACCTGCGCGTTGCGACGGCTTGCCGCGTCCTCCGCCGTGTCGCCCTTCGCATAGAGCCGCCCCTTGACCAGCTCCAGGTACCAGTCGCAATACTCGCCCCAGATATAGTGGTAAAGGTGGTGCACGTACTGGTCGAACTCATAGTTCCCCAGCGACTCGTTCACCTTCCGGATCGTCTCGGCCAGAGCGCCCAGAATCCACCGGTCCTCGATCTCGAGGGCGTTCGGGTCGATCCCCTCGGCCAGACCGGCCGCGGGCAGGTCCTCGGTGTTCATCAGGACGAACCGCGCCGAGTTCCAGAACTTGTTCATGAAATTGCCGTAGCCCTCGAACCGCTCCTCGCTCAGGTACAGATTCGAGCCCTTCACCGCATAGGCGCACACCGTCATCCGCACCGCGTCCGCCCCGTATTTTTCGATCATCTCCAGTGGGTCGATGATGTTTCCCAGCGACTTCGACATCTTTTTGCGCGTCTTCTCGTCAAAAACCATGGGGTGAATATAGACATCGCGAAAGGGCACATCGCCCATGAACTTGAGCCCCATGATGATCATCCGCGCAACCCAGAAAAAGATAATCTCGTGCGCGGTGAGGAGGACCTTCGTGGGATAGTAGCGCTTGAGATCGGCCGTCTCCTCGGGCCAGCCCATCGTCGAGAAAGGCCAGAGCGCCGAGGAAAACCAAGTGTCGAGAATGTCCTCTTCCTGCCGGATGTTTCTCGAGTCACATTTCTCG
>JABMPG010000586.1 GCA_013203855.1 bacterium | reverse complement strand
TTCTTGTCCCATATAAGCGCGGCGATATCCATGGGGCTCTGGATGTCGGGAAGTTGGAGAAGCGCACCGTTGCCCTCCCGGCTCTTGAGCGTTTCCGCAATCTCAAAGATCGCGGACAGGCAAGGAGTGTCGAGGTCTGGAACTTTGAGGGCGGCGACCTGGGACGCACTTTCGATGCAGGGCAGGGCGAAGGGCATGGTATCCACGGACCGGTGGACGCGGCAACCGAAGGCCTCGGCGAAAATCTCGGTTCCGGTGTAGGGGCTGAGATAGGGCAGGGCATCGTCTTCGAGCCACGCCATACGTTCCATCTGGCACTGGTATTCTATCAGCGCGTAGTCGATTCGTTCCGGGATGTTGTCCGGATGGGGCAAGGGCCGCGGCTGGGGATCCGGGTTGTAACGGATCAGGAAGAGGCGGCGAACATCCGCGGCATCATCCAGGAAAGATTGCCATCTTGTCTTGCGAAACTCGATCTTTTCCATCGGGATTCCCTTTCATCGTAGACCTGCCACCCGATCATCCCCCAAACAACCACAACCAGAAAGGCACGGTGAGGACGGAAAGGAGAGTGGTGAGGATGGCGGCCTGGGCGGCAAACTGGGGAGAACCTCCATAGCGTCTTGTAATCAGCGTGGAGCTGACGGCGGCCGGCATGAGCGCGACGACGAAGGCGATCCGGAAGACATCCTCGGAAATAGGGAGGATTTTGAGGATCGCGACCATGAGAAAGGGCAGGATAACGAGACGAACGAGCACGAGCCAGGCGAGGTCGCGTTTATTTTTCATCGATGGGAAGGGATAAAGTGTGGCTCCGATAAGGATTAGCATCGTCGGCACGGCCGCCGCTCCCGCACGGGCGCTGATGTTCAGGACCAAGTTGGGCAGATGATCGCGCCAGCCAGTGAGAACGAGGGCAAGGGCGAGGAAGACCGCGACGAGGTTGGGCGAAACGATCTTCTTCAGAGTTTCGAGAGGGTGGGGATTGCCGAGAAGGGCGACCCCGATAGTCCAGTAGCCGATGCTCGAGCCGATGGTGAAAAAGAAGAGATTCGCCAGGGCCTCTTCGCCCCAGAGGTTCTGAATGATGATGATGGGCAGAAAACTGTAGTTGTTAATGGCGCAAAAGTGATGAAAAGTCTTGCGGACATCGGGATCGTCCGTCTTCAGAAATTGCCGGAACAGGTAACCGCAGACGGAGCCGAATGCCATGAGACCGAAGGCGATCAGGGGAAGCGGGACCAGTTCGGCGAAGCGTTCCGCCTGGAAACCGCGCACAATGGTGGCAAAAGCCAGGAGAGGAAAGAGAAAGTCGATCACTAAACGAGACCAGCGGTTCAGATCCGTCTCATTGATATAGCCCAGGTGCCGGGCGTAGTATCCAAGACCGAAGACTCCGAAGATTTCGAGAATGGCGAGAATGATTTCTTGTGTCACAGAGAAGACCTGTTCGTAGGCTTGAGTCCTGGAGTATGCATTGCAAAATCTCGAGCGGCGAGTATTCTTGAGACGTGAGTATGATTCACCTTGTGGCTTCGATTCGGTCGCCCTCTTCGGGGAGGATGGTTTCAGCGAAGATGCGTCGGGCGGCCGCGAGGGCAGTGGCGCGGCGCGTGAGACCGATATGGGTCAGGGCCAGGCGGCCGACACCGGCCTTGTCGGCGGTTCGGGCGGCGTCCCGCGCGGAGGAGTGGAAGGGAGAGCCATTCTCGCTGTCGCCTTTCGATGCCTCGTGGACGAGGAGGTCGGCCCCCCGGGCGAGATCGGTGATCGTTTCGGTGGGGGCGGTGTCACCGCTGTAGACGAAGGTGGTTCCCGTGCGCTGGTTGGTGAAGCGGTAGGCAAGGGCAGGGATATTGTGGGCAGCGGCACAAGCCTCAACGTGGAAACCCTCCACATCCAGCGAATCCCCGGAAGAGAGGGGCATCAGCTGCACCTTGGGCTCGACCTCAGGGCTGCGGTCCACATAGAGGAACTGGCGGATCCGATCGAACGCGTCCTGGAGATTCTCCCGCGGCCCGGCGAGGAGGATGGTGCGGTCGGATCTCTTCATCCGAGCGTAAAACAGAAGCTGCGGCAAGCCGAGATAGTGGTCCTGGTGGAGATGTGTGAGAAAGACGGCGGTCACGTCGAGCGGGTCGTGGCCGTGTCGTTGGATGTTGGCGACGCAGTGCCATCCCGTATCGATGAGAATGTTTCCCCTGACGAGAACGGAGGCCGTGTCTCGGCCAGGCTCGGGAACGACGGAACTTGTTCCCAGGAAAAGGAGACGGGTGGAGGAATGAGACAAGGAGGGGCCCTTTCTGAGGGTCATTTCATTCGGGCTGGGTATTCTGGACCGGCTTTCCCCGGCGGGCAATCATTTTCCACCATGTCATCTTCCGACTCCTTCCAATCCCGTACAAATACCCTTTCCCGCAATAGTTCTCTTGAATGATTCCGTAATTCTCGCAATTGTGCGGACAGAAGAATCCTGTCATGGATAGGATCATGATCGATGGGTCATTGAAATCGAGGGCTCTGGTTCCAAGTCAGACAAAGGACAGGATATGAGGGGCCAAGGCAGTTTCCATGGAAAGAAGCCGTGCAGGATGCGGCCGATCAGGCCCCGCTCAACGATTATCGTGTTTCGAGACATGAAGCAAACGAAAAGGAGAAAAACAAGATGTTGTATTGGGCGCTCGTATTCTTCATCATCACGATCATAGCCGTCGTGTTCGGCTTCGGAGGTATCGCTGCCGGAGCGGCCTCGATCGCGAAGATACTGTTCTTCATCTTTCTGGTGGCATTCGTGGTGACCCTCCTGTTGGGTCTCGTAGGCAAACGACCGGTCGCCTGACCTCAACCGCGAAATGAAAGGCTGGAAACATGCAAAAAGGGGCAGCCTTGAGCCGCCCCTTTCTCTTGCCCCGAACTCTCACCTATTTTTTGGGGGCGTACTTCACAGAGCAGCCGTAGGGCTTGCTTTTCGGGATCGCCACGTCCTTGCCTGAGGTCAACTCGGAAAGTGCTTTGTCCACATAGTTGACCGTGCCCTCGGCCAGTAGTGCGTCGGGATTACCGACGGGTTTTGAGTCGATGCCGCCCGCATAGACCAGGGTTCCCTTCTTGTCGATGATGAACATGTGGGGAGTAGTTTTTGCGGCATAGAGCCGTCCGACCTCCCCCTCGCTGTCATCAAGGACGCGGTAAGGCAGACGCTTCTCCTTCACCCATTTCTTGTTCGATTCCTGGTTCAGATAATGCGTCGTATTGACGGCGAGCCACACCACGCCTTTCTCGCGATAGCGGTCGGCCAGTGCTTTCATGGTGCCAAGATTGTAGTGCCGTTTGACGAATGGGCAATCGGGGTTGAACCATTCGAGGACGACGATTTTGCCTCTCATATCGGAAAGCCGCGCCGGTTTTCCCTCATGGTCTTTCAAAACGAAATCCGGGGCGGGCTGTCCCAGGACGGCCGACGTCACCGCGTCGGCTTGTTCGGGGGCTGGGTTCTGCGCCTGTGAGTATGTGGCGGCGCCCACCCAAAGGGCGGCCACGAGAAACAGGGCAAGACAGTTTGCTTTCTTCATGATCCATCTCCTTCTTTCTCTTTTGCCTGGGTTAGCCCTTCCCGTGGGGGAAAGGGGGCCTGGGCGCTTTTCAGCGGCACGGGCAGTTCCGCGCCTGAAATGTTGCCCGGGGTGGACTCGTAGACGATCAGTGAATGCATCAAATCCGGAAAAGGCTTCTCGGGATCCACCCGCTCCACTCGAAACTGGAGCCGAGTCTGCCGTCCGTCCGTGATCGACTGAACCTGTTCGAGGAGAAGATCGCGATCGGGAGCGGGGATCCACTGGACCTTTCGCGGGGACTGCTTCCATTCAAGATGGATTCGGAACATGGAATTCTCGACGGACACGTCCCGGATCTCGAAGGGCGTCTCAGGGGTCCCGTAGGGAAGAGGCAGACGTTCCACCCACTCGTCGAAGAGGGCGGTGTGAGCAGGGGAGCGGTTTTCTGAGACCGGCAGTTCCATCCGTAGGGTTTTCCGTCCCGGAACGCACACTTCGAGACAACTGAGCCAAGAAACATGAACTGTGATGGGAACCGAAGGCGCATCGAAGGCGACCGGAGGGCGAACCGGAATCAGGAGAAGGGTTCCGCTGGAGTAACCGTACCCTTCGATGTCGCCGGGTTGCATGAAAATGTCAGGGACCGGCCACCGGACGGGTCCGATCTCGAACCCTTCGGGCAGTTCCAGGCGGACTTCCGTAGGCAACCCGGCATCACCGGGATACCGCCAGTAGATGTGCCACTCCGGCATGATCTGAAAGAGAACGCCGAGTTGGAAAGGTTGCCCCGGCTCGACCGCGCGATAGTCGCAGATAAGTTCGCCCCGGACGATGCCCTCCGGAATCTCGGGCTGCCCGGCCGCGGGAATCGTGAGAGCCAGGAGGGTTAGAACGGCGGGAATCAAACAGGCGTGGAACGCTCTCATAGAAACCTCGCTCGGTGCGTCGATAGTGCATTCCGATGCCTCCAACCTATCACGACGTACGATCGAGCGCAAGGAGGCACACGCTCTTGAGGCAGGAGTCAAGACCCGGGAGACGCCAATCAGTAGCTGGCGGAGGGGTGGGCAAGGGGGATTGCGTGCCGTGGGGAGAAACCTGGAAACTGAACAGGTGGATCGCTTCCCGCCCGCTGGGGTTTCCCCTTTTCGCTTGCGCCTTCATCCTGTGGGGACCATACTTTTTCGAGTCTGCTGAAGTGGATTGGAGCAATGGCGCACCTCAGTCGGAAAGGACAACACCCATGCAATTCGGCGTCTGTGCCGCGGTTGAGCAGGTCCCCATTCTGGAGCGGGAAGGCTGCGATTTTCTGGAGGTGACCGTTCAGCAGCAGCTGGCTTCGGTCAAGGGCGAGGAAGCTTTCGCGGAAGAGAAAAAAAAGATTCTCGGATCCCCGCTCCGGGTTCCCGTGGCGAATTGCTTTCTTCCCGGAAACATGCCGGTTACGGGACCGGTCGTCAACATGAATGCTCTGGAGCAATACGCGAAAACCGTCTTCAAACGAGCCCGCCAGGTCCAGATGGATACTATCGTGTTCGGCTCGGGAGGCGCCCGGGGAGTTCCGGAGGGTTTCGACCGCAAGCAGGCCTGGAAGCAATTGGTTCTGTTTGGCAAAGCGATCGCGCCCTTGGCCGGCGAAGAGGGAATCATGGTGGTCGTCGAGCCCCTGAACCGTCAGGAATGCAACATCCTGAACGAGGTCGGGGAGTGCGCCGACTATGTGCGCGAGGTGGACCACCCCCATTTCAAACTGCTCGTGGACGCGTATCACTGGTACCGGGAGGACGATTCGATCGACGACCTGGTGGCGAACGGAGACCTTCTGCGTCACGCCCATATTGCCAGCCCTGAAGATCGGGTCGCGCCGGGATTGGACACGTTTTCCTTCGATGCGTTCTTTGAGTGTCTTCGGGAGGTAGAATACACGGGCCGCCTCTCGATCGAGTGTCGCTGGGGCGCCTTCGACGAAGATGTGGCCACGGGGCTGAAGACGCTTCGGGAGTACGCGGCGAAATATGGTCTGTGAGGCTATCGGATGATTCTGGACGGGCATGTGCACATCACGTCGTTGAGCCGGAACCGGGAGGCGTTTATCGCTCGTCTGAACCAGGCCGGGATCGACGGCGCTCTTCTGATCTCCCTGCCCCCCGGTGGCTATGAGGAAAGCATGGGGCAGGCCAAGTCTTATGCGGCAGAGGCGCGTCTCGAGGATCTGCTTTACTGGCGGGACACGGCCGATAATCTCTATGGAGCGTTCTGGATCGATCCGCTGGAGGTGGGGGCACTGGCCCAGGTTTCGATGGCCGCCAAAGCGGGCATTGAGGCTTTCAAGGTGATTTGCTCCAACTTTTCGGCAGGAGACAAGCGGGCTCTCCGGGTCTTTCACGCCATCGCCGAAGCAGAGAAACCGATCCTCTTCCACTCCGGAATCCTCTGGGACGGGACGGCTTCTTCGGCGTTCAATCGTCCAGCCGCTTTCGAGCCACTGCTGGAGGTGGCGGGCTTGCGATTTTCTCTGGCTCATATCGGCTGGCCTTGGACGGACGAGATGATCGCCGTGTATGGCAAGTTCCTCAACGCCCACGCCGAACGACCGGACCTGTCGGTGGAAATGTTTGTGGATCTGACCCCCGGAACCCCCCCGATCTATCGCCGGGAGGCGCTCATCCGTCTGTTCCACACGGGCTACGATGTGGAGCATAACGTGATTTTCGGTCTCGATAGCCCGACCAGCAACTATGGACTGGAGTGGGCGAGGGATTGGATGGACCGCGATAACGCAATCTATGATGAGATCGGACTGTCCGATGAGACCCGGAAGCGGATCTATGGCGGAACTCTCCTGCGCTTTCTGGGTCTTTCCGCGGAAAAGGTGGAAAAACGGATACCGGTTCCAGGGCAGTGATCATGGGGGGCGCCCTCATGGCGAGACCCGCCCCTGCGCAGCGGTCCAATTGTCGGACGGGATTGTCGCCTTCTCCCGACGCTTGTCTGGGCGCGGCGGAAATCTGGGGGCAAGAAAATCCCGGTTCCTCCTTCCTCTCGCCCCTCCCCACCCAATTCCGCGCGTCGGCTGGGGCAACGGGACATTTTGACAGCCCATTCCACCCCACCAGCCCTGCTCTCTCGATTACGCAAGTCCCTTGAGTCGAGCGCGCTTTCCGGTTTTCCCTTGCGAATATGGGAGGGGGAGTGCCATTATGTCCGTCCTGCCAGAGGCTCACGGGAGCTGGCGCTACACTCAGGGGGGGGGCTGTCTGTCCGCCCGTATTCCAGTGCCGGAATCTCCTACACGACACAGGGGGATGTATCATGTTGAAATCATGGGGCGGACTGCTGATCCTTGCGTTCTTTCTTGGCGCCTGCAACTCCAACGCCCCCCACGAATCCGACCAGCCCGAGACTGCGAAAGGACAAACCCAGATGACGGATACCCAACCGAAACCCGAGAAAGATCAACCCCAGACGGCCCAGCCTGAGAAGAAGGCCCTTCCCGACGGGGTCTACGCGGCCTTCGACACGACCGAGGGATCGTTCACGGCCCGCTTGTTCGTCGACAAGACCCCGCAGACGGTACAGAATTTTATCGATCTCGCCCAAGGACGCAAGGCTCACCGCGATCCCCAAACGGGCCAAATGGCCGAGACCCGGCTCTACGAAGCCCGGAAAATCTTCCGTCTAATCGACGGATTAATGTTTCAGAACGGC